>CALVAT010000044.1 GCA_944325565.1 Candidatus Gastranaerophilales bacterium | reverse complement strand
ACAACACAACCAAACAAAAATAAAAAACTACATAATAAATATTATCTTCCCCACAACAATTAACGATTGCACCGATTCGCCAATTGCGCAAGTTCTTTGAATGCATTTTCTCCAACCAGTACTTCCTGATTATCATAAAGCGCATTTTCTCTTAGCTTTGCATAGGTAAACAAAAACGCATAGAATTTTCTCGGCGTTTCTCTCCAAAACTCCTCATCAGACCAATTTAAGACTGTTCTGGCAGTAACATAGTTTCCGACCCAGTCGTATCCAAGACATTTAAGCCTGTCTCCTCTATTGTTGGATCTTTTTTTTTAAAGCTGCATTCTCTAAGAATTTCAGGAGGCATCATCGGAATAGAAAAAGCTGTATACAAAACCTCTTTTAAAGCATTAAAAAATCCAGGATATTCTTTAATTTGTTTCTTTAATACATCAATCTCTTTTTCACTATGGTGTTTCAACATTCCTGCTGAAAGTAAAGAAATATTATCTTTAAGAGTAAGAGACTTTTTCTCCATAATTGTATTATAAATCTCATAAATACTTTTTTGTGTATCTTTCTCCAGTGTCGCCAATGCAAGATTATCAAATTCAAATAAATAAGTTTTGTCCTCAATTTCTACTTTTTGTGCTTCGTTTAAAATGTCAATAAGCATTTTAATGCTCCTTTCTTTTCTTATCTCTTATCTACAAATAAAAGTTATCCACTCACTAACCGACAGTAAATAAACAACATTTCACTGTCCTGATTTATAAATATTAACAGGCGTCTTTATGACCTCTGATGTCATTTTTTGCCCTTTAAAAACCTGCCTGTTTCCGCTCTCATCCAAATAGCGAACGACCTGTTTATCTTTACCGGCGGATTTTCCATAAACCCAGGGTATTGTTCTTGCTCCGCTTACAGGTCTTAGCGGACAACATTGAGGCTGACGTATTCTCATATCTTTTGTCCTTTCTAAAAACACCTTTGCGCCCTCACCTTTAATCGCCTGTGTCATAACAAGCTTAAGTGCTCCGGTTGTTTTATCTTTCTCATAACTGTGAATTTCAAGCTTTAAACACCCGTGTTTTTTACAGCAGAGTGTATAAATAATTTGTTTTACAATTCTTTTCCCGCCGATAATATCATCGACAGGTTTTTTCAGATGGTAGGTTTCAATACACCAGTAAGTTTCGGGGTCCTGTGTTGAATACACAAGTCCGCAGCAGTAGAATTTCATATTTTTCTCCTCTTGTTGCGTAAGTATATATCTCTAATAAAATGACAGGCAGACGGATGACAAAAAGCTAAAACAGGCACACCCGCCCTGTCTATGTGTAAATTGTGCTTACAACTTTTTGCAAACAGTTTACATTTATAGTTATAACATATTTTTTGTACCCTAAAGGGTACGATTTTTATATTGACAAAATTCAATAAACATGCTAAACCACAAACTTTTTTGCATAAGTTGTTTCATAAAAATTAAGCGCATACCTTGTTTCATCCATTGTGTCATCGTTTTCCTTTAACGGCGTATCTAGGTCAATCAGAATATTTGTTCTTTCATCTTCGTTGGGATAACGGTATAAGCCAAATTCTCTTAAAGTATTTTTACACCGATCCTTGTTTACAATAAGCCTGTCATAATTGATTATTGCACGTATAATACCTATGCTATCCACAATTTTGGGTTTCTTTTCATAAACGATTATCCCGTTTAGTGCCTGACGGAGTTTATGATTTTGCTCGGGACGTGCATTATCGCAGTTAATAAATCTAAAGTATCTTTGATACTCCTTTTGTTTTTCAAGAATCCATTTTATAACACGCTCTTCTGAAATTTTAGAACCGTATAATTCATCTATTTTATAATATTTAAAATCTCTAGTTACGCCGTACAAACCGCACGAAAGAGGATGTATCCATCCCCAGTCCAGACCCAAGAAATACTCAAAGAATTCATTCTTATTTATTTTTTCGAGTATCTGTTTATGAGAACAGGTGTGTTTATCAGGATTAAACGTATCATAAACAAGCCCCTGCGCAACTACCCATAGTCCTTTAATTTTTCTCGCTTCAAAAACGCCCTGATAAAGTTTTTTTTGATTTTCAATAAAAGCTTTTGACAGATTGGCATTGTCTTCCATTGTAAAATGCCAGTAATCAAAAATGCTTTTAATCTTTTCATCCCCATCCAGAAACGGCTTTATCCTCTCACGATACAGCCAGTGATTTGCGCTTTCCGGATTGCTGTCCGCTATTGCTCTAGCATTTTGCGGTGTAAGCCTAGACAATGCCATATTATAAAATCCGTAGTGATGTTTAGGCAGCTCGTTTGCGTACCAGAAATCCCACGTAGCACCTTGAATATTAGAATCACTATCTGACTTTCCGCCGCCAACAACCAGACAGTTGTAAAGTTTGCCCCATAAATTTATATCAAGCTCACCGCTTGCAGAATTGTATTTCACCTTTGCACCGTGATAATTCTTTAAATACGGCAAAAGTTCAACAAGAACATTATTGCGCACAGTATTCTTTGAATAACCTGAAAAAACCTTTAGATATTCATTGCCTACAAAATCAAAAATTTGTGGAATTTTGTATATAATAGAAAGTGTTTTGGCCGAACGTACAGCACCGTCACATAATGTAAAAAATGCCATATCTTCGGGTTTTTTACTTAAAAATAAACGATGTTTTTTACTGTATTTTGATTTAGTCCAATCAATCGGCATTTTCCAAACCTTCTCCCATTTCTTTCAAACTTTTCAAAAATTCTTCCTGAGTACAAAGCTCATTTGCCGTTGTCTGTTTTGAACCGCCGGAAGTTGATAACATCCGTCTTTCTTCCTCATTACATACAAGTTTGTATAAAGCAGCATTTAATGTAGCGTTTGTACTATCCTGCCATTTAAGGCGTAAGTCACGTTTTAACTTTGCACGATTAACATCTATTGCATCTTTTATTGCAATAGACTCATTAAGCCGTGCCAGTTTAAATTCAGACGGTGAAATTTCAGCAAAGATAAAAATCTCATCCGCAAAAATTATTTCGTTTTCTATAATTAGCTCAACACACTGTTTTTCAAGCTTTTTATATTTTGTTTTACTTATACTTTTCATACTATACAGGCCTTTTTCTGTAATAACTTCTCACTTTTGTTCCATCATTACGTGTATATTCACGCACATAAACCTCTCCAGAGGACGATGATTTTAGCTTATGAGCATTTTGTATTATATCGTGCACTTTTTGTTTACGGGCTTCCTGCGGAGCTTTAAGCTCTTCTAATGTGACATGTTTGGAATTTTTGGATTTTTCATCAGGTGCAAAATTATCATAACTAACAGAACCCTCTAAAATTAAATTTTTATTATTACCATTTTCATTTTGTTTAGAATCTTTTTCCTGATTTGTTCTGTAATACATTTCATCAGCCGTGTGCCAGATTAGATTCATTATCGGGTCATCATCTATGTAAGGTTCATCATTATTTTTATATTGGTTAAGGACAATATCAGGATTTCGTCCAAGATTGTAATAAACTTCATCAATAAGATTAACACCAACGTTATTTTCCGCAATTTTTCTTCCAGCAGCATTATTCTTTAAATCCATTCGCCTGTCATAAGGCTCATTACCCGGCTTGTACTCACCTTTATTTTCTTTATATTTTACAGAACCCAATTGAATTATTTCATTAGCGTCTCCTGCTAATTTTGCTATTGATTCGCCATAATCCTTAGTAAACGCCGCACTTGTATAAGTATGACGAAAAGCACCCCATAACTCTTTCAAATCCGTATCTTTAGAATTCAGTTCAAACCAAAGTCTGTCAGTTGATTGTGGCAATTTATTTCTTTTTTTAAAATATTCCCAGGCCTCATCTCTATATAAGGCTTTCTTATTGTTAGCTGTTTCAATCTCCTTCTGAACTTTGTCCATTACCTTTTGTGATACAAAACCAAGTGGCGTTTTTTTTAGGACATTTTTAATTTTTTCTTTAATTTCACTTTTATTTAAATTAGACATTTTTCCTCCTTTGCTAAGAGTTAACTAAATAACGCTGGTTCTCTCCATAAACTTGATGTTATACTACCGATATGAAAAAATTTATTTTATCAATCATCGCCATATTTATTTGTTTACTTTGCTGGCTTTTCATAGAACCGGAGCTTATTACGGTACATCATTACAAGATAAAAAATCCGGAGCTTCAAAATGTAAAAATTGTTTTTGCGGCCGATTTTCATGTATACAAAAACCAGCACAAAAGACTGGCCAAAATAGTCAAAAAGATTAATGCACAAAATCCAGATATAGTACTTTTAGGTGGCGATTATGTCAGAACCGATTCACCTGAAAAATCAATGGATATAGAAACTATTGCCAAATATCTAGGACAAATTAAACCCAAATATCTTACAGCAGCTGTTTTGGGCAATCACGATTATGCTTATGGGACTCAAAAAGTAAAAAAAGCTCTAAACAAAAACAATATAAAAGTTTTAATGAATGAACATATTAAAGTCAAAACTCCCAAAAGTGTTGTTTATATTAGCGGGGTGGAAGATTTGTGGTGGGGACAGCCCAACATACCACAAGCATTAAAAAATACCCAAAGTCCGCAAATTTTACTTTCGCATAATCCGGATCTTTTCCCTGAAATCCCGAACAGTATTGACTTAACTCTATGCGGGCATACCCATGGCGGACAGGTTGTTTTGCCGATTTGGGGAGTTCTGGGAACAAAAATTGTACCTTCCAAGCATGGAAACAAATATATTCGAGGTTTTATTGAAGAAGGGAACAAAAAAATGATTATCACAAACGGTCTGGGAACAAGTATCTTACCCGTAAGGTTCAACTCTTTTCCTGAAATCGTTGTGATTGATTTTTATTAATCGCAATATTCAATGCGCTGCCAGCCGTCAATAAAAGTATAATTTATGCGCGCCCCCTGCGGCACATCTTTGCAACTCGAGCTGTCAGGCCGAGAACAGTATCTGTACATAGTATTATCATCATTTTTAATAAATACAAAATTTTGACCGCCATCTTCCGTATAATATTTTTCACCATCCGCAAGATCCAATTTATCAGGATATTTTCCTGTATCAAATTTGTGTTCTCTTAAAAATGATATTGTTTCATTTTGAGGTTTTAAAGAATTATCATCTTTTGTGATTGAGAGCACAATAAATCCAGTCCACATAACAAAAGATAGAAATAAACAAGACAAGGCTTCGTTTTTATCAAGTATTCTGTTTTTGGGCAAAAATATGGAAATAAAAGCCAAAAACGGAATAACAAAAACTATAAAAAATATTGATACAAAAATAAAGACAATATTATCCCAGCTGCTGCCACAGCTGTCAAAAAAACAGAATGCATTTAGAAACGGTATTCCAACAGCCAGTATTATCAAAATAATTTTTTTTAAAATCGTTATCATCATATTAGCAGTATAACGATTAGTTATTCAAAAAAATTATCATATTTTCCGTTTCACTTTTCTTCAAAGAAGATTTTTGTAAACATTTATTAAGAAACAAATAAAAAAAATATATTATATTCATTCTTTCTTTTTTGCGCAGCCCGTAGAATCCGGTAAATCCATAATTTAGCTCATCAAAAATATTGTCTGTCATCCTTGTATATATTATGTAATCAGATAACATAAATAGTAAAAAAATCAGACCTTTGTAAGAACTCTGTATAAAATCCAAAAAATAAAAAGGAAGCCCCCGAAATAAGTCCAAAGATGCAACCAGTGCGCACCCTGCGGACTGCGGGGGGAATCCTTTATAAGATGCAGAATAAAAAAGTATTAAACACCTGCATCCTGAGTGGCAGCCAAATCCTGCGCTTTAGCGTGGATTTCTATGTCCATAAGTTTTGTCTGCTTGCTGCCTTCCGCACCAAATTCGTGTTCCGTATAAACACCTCTGCCGTCAAAAGTAAAAGTAGCAAAATCATCCTGTACACCGTTAATCGGAATAGCAGTAGCTTTTGCTTTGTAAATACAAAAGTGAATATCTCCGCCGTCATTGCTTGTATCAAGAATTTGTGCCTTCAACTGGAAGTAGCTTGGCAAATCACCGCCGCCAAAGGTAAATGAGCCGACGGCAGTGTCGTCCTCACCTGAAGTTGAATACGTGCCGCCTGTTAACTGAGCAAGCACCTCAAGGCTGAGCTTTGCATATTCCATATTAAAAGTTACGGATTTAATTTTATTGGATACCTCAAGTACCTTTTCATCACCCGTTAAAGATTTCTCTTCAATTTCGTAAGTCAAAGAAATTTGTCTTACACCGGGCAAATCAATCCCCGCACCACAGGTGAATTTGTCCTCTGAATCCTCTGTAACGGGGAAAAGTTTGGCGTCATCCACGCCAAAAAGTTTTGTTACTGTTTTAAGTGCCATTTTATTCTCCTATCTGTTATAAACAAGTGTTATATCAAGCACATAGCAGTGCCTTTTTGATGAATCTTTTTCAAGATAATACGGCCCGTTGTTAAGCCTTGCGTGCATTGTTTTTCCGTTTATTACTATTGCTTTTTGAAAAGCGTCAACAGGAAACAACAAATCATGCAGCGCAAAACACGTATCGCGGGCTAGTTCCAGGTCTGACAATTTTATAGTAATCTTTATACCCGAACGCCTCGCCAAATCGCAGGGAACACTGTTATAAAGATTCAAAAGTATAACATCGTCACCCTTGGACGAGTCGTAATCATACTTTATCAAAGCCTCATCCGCCAAGGAATTTTGGACAATGAATTTTTTTAAATCGTCTAAAATCATTTTTGAATCTCCTCGTATTCACACTAAACATAATCAGGCAAAGTAAACCTCGTTAATTACGCAGACATTACTTGCCAGCGGGTAATACGGATTAACATTAATGACTTTAAACACCTTGTCCCGTATCTCCAAAATATCATCAACTTTGACAACCGCTTCCGTATAAAGACGCCCCGAACAAACAAGCTGCTGTCCCTGAGCATTCACAGTCAAAGAATGTTTCATCTCTATTCTGCAATCAATCTCTTCCAGCGCAATAATATTAGGACGTCCGTTTTCATCTGCACCGTTAACAGTCTTTAAAACAGCCCTGTTAACTAGCATATCTGTGTAATATCCCATTTTATCTCCTCTGTAATTTCAGCTAAAATTTATCGGATAGCCTTTTTTAACCCACTTTTTGACGAGATAACGCGCGGTTGAGCTTGATAATTGATTGTCATCAGAGTTTAACGCCGTTGTGTTGTAAGATACCGACCCTGCACCGAGCGAAATTGATGAGATATTATTTTCGATATTCTTTTTGTGAATATCATTGTCCTGACTGTTAATAAGAGAATATGCTTCTTCGCACACGGCATCTTTGATATCCTGCGGAAGCTCATAATCTCTAGGGAAAGCCAGAGGCTGAGAGGGCTGCTTAGGAGTCCCTACAAAATCCAAACGGCTGATTTTTTTGCTTGCGCTAATCAGCAGCTTTTCCTGTTCGGTCTCTTCCAGAGCATACCAGTCAGCGGAATCATATCTCTCATCAAAATAGCACTGTGCATCTTCCAATGTCACAAGCGAGTTTTGATATAAAGTGATAGTCATTTTTGTCCTTTCCGCCATACGAAAGACGGGGCAAGCTTTTTAGGCTTGTCCCGTCAAGACCGCACGGCATATTTTTTGTACTAAATAGTGTTTTTGCTCTTTATAAGTCGGAATCATCCGCAGCAGGTGTTAAAACAGCAAACGGATAACGATTTTCACCGCCTTTTCTGTTAACGGGTGCTGCAATTTGTACGCCCAATCTCATTACGCAGCGCAATGCAACCATATCCTGCTGAGCAAGGTTGTAAGCGATTGTACCGTCAGTGTTTTGAATAATTGCCTGATCAAGCACCTTGTATGTGATATCCTGACGTATTGAATAAACAGCCTTTGTAAAGTCACCGGCAATAAGCAATGCTTTTGTGCTGTCAAAGATGCCTGTTTCGTCATACATCATCGGTCTGCCGACAAGGCTGACAGGCATTTCAGAAGTTAAACCGGGAGTGTATAACAGCTGATTGTTTTTATCTCTAAGGTTTCTGAATTTAGCCTCAAGAGTGCTGTCAGCATAGAAACCGGTTACTTTGTAGCCGGCAGCTTCAACTTTTGACATAACACCGTTTTCGCCAATAATATCGCCTGCAATATCTTCATTTGTACCGATTGTAACAGTGTTGTTTTTTGCAATTGCCTGTGTAACAATAGCCTCAGGATAAGAAGAAGGCTTGTTAACACCGAAGAACACTGCCTCATCAATCGCAACCCCGAAGGCCTCAACGATTTGGGGTTTAATTTCATCCCACATAGAGTATTGCGCATCATCAAAAACAGCCTCTGGAATAGGAACAATAACAGCTATTTCTTCGGCAGTAAGAGTCAATTTGTCCCATTCTGCGTTAGTTGTTTTTTTCATATCAGTATCACCGTTTAAGAAGTATGCAGTCGGTAATGTTGACGCAATCGGCAATGTTTTTTGTTTTGCGCTCATGTTGGGCAGCTGTTTAAACAACTGCAAAGCGGCAGAAGCCTTAGGAACTTCCTTGATAATTTCTGATGATGTTTCAACCGGAATCAAAGCTTCCGCATTTGTACGTGCAATAATTTTAGCATCTAATGTCATTTTTTAGTTTCCTTTCGTTTGTAAAAGTGCTGAAAAATTTCTAAAAATTTTACAAAAATACTAACGCCCAAGAGCAGCACGGATATAAGCATCCATCTGCTGCGAAGGTGTAAGCACCTTTGTAGTGCAGGACTTAAACGTCCCGCCGAAGTTGTTTGCCCTGTTTTGTTGAAAAAGAAATTCATTTTCCTCCTTGTAACATTCAATGAACTCATCCATCCCCTCTCCAAGCTCTAAATCATCGGGAATATCCTTTGCCACAAGCTCGCTTTTTATACACCCCGCCTTATCCAGTTTTCTGATAACGGCAAGGGTTCTATGAGCATTTTTCAATGCATCAAGCTCGTTTTGAATTTCCTGTGCTCTGGTTTGAAGTGCAAGCTTTTGTTCTTCTTCTTTTTTTGAAGAAGTTCGATACATTGCTGCCTCTTTTCTGAGTTTTTCAATCTCTTTTTTCATACGGGCAGGAGATTGGCCCCTTAAGAGCAAATCCATTTTTTGAGCGGGTGTAAGCTTTTCACCCTGTGTAATTTCGGTTTCCTGAACCGATTTTTCAATGTTTTGTTCAGAACCTGCCTGAACTTGCTGCAAAAGTTCTTGCGAATTTTTTGCAGCAGAATTTTCGTCCTGTGTACCTGACATAGGAACTCCTTTCTTTAATAATTGCGGATTGCTTAAAAATCAATGTGTTCGTATAAACACAAAAGCAACCCTTGGTATATGTAAGTTAGTTAATAATACTATTTAAGCCCATCTAACCATGTTGCGTAAGTTGCGGTTGTTGTATTTTATTCCCTCAAACGTTATCTGATTGATAAGGTCTTTGTTCTCCGTAAGATATTTTCTTACATCCTTCGAATCCCATGCCTTTATGTTAAAGTTATTAAATACAACAGGCGACGCTCCGGAACCCGATGATTGTGAGCTTCCGTAATTTGTATTTTCCGCGGGGCTTAATATTCTTTCTCCGCCTTTTAACAACGCAAGCTGTTCATCTGTGCCGGGCAATGAATAGTTGGCTCCGTCAGGGACAATACCTCCCGAGTGGTGTGTGGTAAACAAGCTGCCAAGCCCTTTAAATATATTGCCGCCAAAGCCTTTTAACCAGTTGAAGCCAGTTGACAAGCCTTGTAATGCAGACATTGCATTTTGCTGTGTGAATATCATTTTCATTGTTGTATCCGTTACCTGGCTTAACATGTATTGGGATATTTCCAGACCTATGCTTTTCATTGTTTCTTTAAAATCTTTGTAGCCAAAAATCATTTCCTGAAGACCGTTGCTAAATTCGGATACTGTTTTATCCATTGTGCCGGCTAAAAGGCCTTCGTTATCCAGTTCTTTTTGCTCCCGGGCTTCTTTGTCCGAAAAATAGCTGTAAGCTGCTGCTTTTTGGGATTTTGTATATCCGGGGTCTTCCATTATTTCTTGTTTTTTAACTGCATATTTTTCTGCTGTTTTATATTTATCATAGTTTGTTGCTCCGAGCAGAAATTTCTTAAATTCTGTTGATTCTTTGTAGGATTGGGAGTTCTCTTTTATATATTTTATAAACTCTTCATAGTCTGCATTTTGCTTTTCCCACCATTCTTTTATTTTTATAAACATGTCTTTGTTTATTTTGTTCTGTTCTTCCAGTGCCTTTTGCGCTTCACTCCAGGCGTTAGTTGTTTTGTATAAATTATCTTTATTTTCCATAATTATTTTCCTTTCTATAAATGTTATAATAACTAATATGTTTAGACTTTTATTTGCAATCACAATTGTATTTATACTTTGGGGTTCTCCTGTTTTTTCTAAAACTGTATTAACAGGAGGGATTAATTATACAGTTGCTCAAACAAGAAAAATAGCTTTTGAAAATATACCTAATAAAATTTCCACAAAAAATTTTGAAAAGTATTTGAAATATCAAAAGAGGCTTGGCTTTCGATATGCCAAAACAACCTTCTCTAACAATACCTTTGCAATAATTGATAAACATACAGAACAAGTTTATTACTATACTCAAAATGGCAACTTATATCTTGTTCAATTAAAAATTATTCATGGAAAATTTATCAAACATGTAAGTTATGACTTAGATGGTAATATTGATTCTGTAACTTTAGAAGTTTCCCCATACGAACAATTCGTTTTTGATGTAAACAAAAAACTTATTGCTCACTGGATTGGAAAAAACGGTTATGATGAAAACGGCGAATTGTTCGGCACCAGAGATTAACACCACCATTCTTTTATTTTTATAAACATGTCCTTGTTTATTTTGTTCTGGTCTTCCAGCGCCTTTTGCGCTTCACGCCAGGCGTTTGGTTGGGATGATTCGTTTAAGTTAAAATTGTTGTATGGCATAAAAATCTCCTTTCTGTTGTTGCTATAATATACATATGCCAATAAAGTTGATATTAATTATTTTTTATTTAGTATTAAGCACCGTCCCTGTATACTCTACTACTCTTGAAGGCGGGGTTTCGTATACAGTATCTCAAGCAAGAAAAATCGTTTTTCAAAACACACCTACACAAATACCCGTAGAATTGTTTCAAAATTACAAGAAATATAGTAAAATTCGGACTCTTTTCAAAGAAATTACGTTTTTTTCTGATGGGGATTTTTCGGTAAATGATAAAAAAAATAAGCGATGTTTTTATTACTCTCCAAATGGTGATTTAAAAATCATACAAATTACTATTAAAAAAACATACCCTCAAATATTGGGACGGTATGACTCAAACGGGAATCTTGATTCAGTTGCCTTAGACTTAGGTAATAATGAACAATTTTTGTTTGATTCACAAAAAAAACTTTATGCTCATTGGATTGGAAAAAACGGTTATGATGAAAACGGAGAATTGTTCGGCACCAGAGATTAACACCACTATTCTTTTATTTTTATAAACATGTCTTTGTTTATTTTGTTCTGTTCTTCCAGTGCCTTTTGCGCTTCAAGCCAGGCTGTGGTTAATTGATAAGGTTTATTACCCATATTTTTTAAAGTCATAATGTGTTCCTTTCTATAAATGTTATAATAACTAATATGTTTAGACTTTTATTTACAATCACAATTGTATTTATACTTTGGGGTTCTCCTGTTTTTTCTGAAACTGTATTAACAGGAGGGATTACATATACCATATCTTTTGCAAGAAAAATTTCTTTTCGCAATATTTCTTATAAAGTTAAAATGGAATCATTTTATAAATATAAAAAATTTAAAAAAAAATTTGGTAGTAAATATATAAAAACAGTATTTTCGGACAATACATTTTGCATAACACCTAAAAATAGTATGTATACTTATTATTATTCAGAAAATGGTAATTTAATATATATTGAAAACCAAATTAATGAAGACAAATTCATTAGATATGCCAGATATGATATAAACGGCAATCTTGATTCCGTTGTTTTGGATGTTGGAAATAATGAACAATTCGTTTTTGATGTAAACAAAAAACTTGTTGCTCATTGGATTGGAAAAAACGGTTATGATGAAAACGGCGAATTGTTCGGCACCAGAGATTAGCACCACCATTCTTTTATTTTTATAAACATGTCTTTGTTTATTTTGTTCTGTTCTTCCAGTGCCTTTTGCGCTTCAAGCCAGGCTTGAGAATCGGAGAGATTTAACATTTTTCTTGTATCCATACGTATTTCCTTTCTAAAATGTTATAATAGTGATATGTTTAAATTTTTAATATTAATCACGATTGTATTAATACTGAGTATTAACTCTGTTTATTCAGAAACCGTGTTAACTGGCGGAGTTAACTATACAGTTGCACAAACCAGAAAAATAGCTTTTCAAAATATACCTAATAAAATTTCTGCCAAAACATTTGAAAAATTTCTGAAGTATAAAAAGAGATTTGTTTTCAGGTATATTAAAACTACATTTTCTGATAATTCCTTTGGTGTACTTGATAAAAAAACAGAATATGGCTATTACTATACTGAAAAAGGTAATCTATATCTTATTCAGGTAAAAATTACCGATGGGAATTTCCGAAAATATGCAAGATATGATTTAAATGGACAACTAGAATCAATTGTTTTGGATATCGGGAATAATGAACAATTTATATTTGATGCAAATAAAAAACTTGTTGCACATTGGATTGGTGAAAATGGTTACAATGAAAAAGGAGAACTCATTTTCACAAGGAATAAGCTGTAATCATCTTTGTTTATTTTGTTCTGTTCTTCCAGCGCCTTTTGCGCTTCACGCCAGGCTGTGGTGTTTTGTGTTCCACCAGTAAATCTATTATCCATAAAATTCTCCTTTCTAGAGATGTTATAATGTAAATATGAAAATTAAATTAATATTAAGTATTTTATTTTTTATAATATTTGTCACACCTGTACAATCTGCTATAATCAGGGGTGGTATAACTTTTTCTGTATCAGAAGCCAGAAAAATCTCTTTTCACAATATCCCATACAAAATTCCAACAGACTCGTTTTATAATTTTCGAAAGTTCAAAAAGGATTTTGGTGTTAAATATACTAAAACGCTATTTTCTGATAACACATTTTGCATAACACCTAAAAATAGTATGTATACTTATTATTATTCAGAACAAGGGAATTTATGGCTTATTCAAACTAAAATAGCACAAAATAAATATAGTAAATACGCAAGATACAATACCGATGGACTTTTAGATTCCGTTATATTAGATGTTGGAAATAATGAACAATTCGTTTTTGATGTAAACAAAAAACTTGTTGCTCATTGGATTGGAAAAAACGGTTATGATGAAAACGGCGAATTGTTCGGCACCAGAGATTAGCACCACCATTCTTTTATTTTTATAAACATGTCTTTGTTTATTTTGTTCTGTTCTTCCAGCGCCTTTTGCGCTTCACGCCAGGCGTTTGGTTGGGATGATTCGTTTAAGTTAAAATTGTTGTATGGCATAATAATCTCCTTTCTTTATAGTGGTATAATTAAGATATGTATAAATTTCTAATATATTTATCATTTTTATTTTTAACTATTAATATTGGATTTTCTGCAACTGTTATAGAAGGCGGAATATCTTTTACCGTAAAACAAGCCAGAAATATTGCTTTTGAAAATGTTGATAAACAAATACCTGTTGATTCTTTTTCTAAATACTTGAAAGATAAGTTCTTTTTTCGATTTTTTAAAGAAGTTACAGTATTTTCAGATGGCGATTATTCTATACACGATATAAAGAACAATAAGTGCTATTATTACTCTAAAAATGGAAACCTTAAGATTATTGAAATTATTTTAAATTCTTCCTTTCCACAAAAATCCGTACGATATGATATAAATGGAAATCTAGATTCTGTTGTTTTGGATATTGGGAATAGTGAACAATTCATTTTTGATGCAAATAAAAAACTTGTTGCTCATTGGATTGGAAAAAACGGTTATGATGAAAACGGCGAATTGTTCGGCACCAGAGATTAACA
>CALVAT010000043.1 GCA_944325565.1 Candidatus Gastranaerophilales bacterium | reverse complement strand
TCCTCGAAATGACATTTAGTCATTTCGCCTCGGCAGAGTGCCACTCACCCAGATTATAGTATTCATTTGTCAAATTTATGTTTTTAATCTCTATACGGCACGCAGAAGCTATGCTTCTGACTTAGCCCTCTCATAAAAGCAACATTTAGTTGCTTTTATTCGGCAGAGTCTCCTTCCGAAATGCTTAATAATCATTTCGGTGGAGTCCTTCTTCCTCTCAAAAAACGATACTTTATCGTTTTTCTTGGATTACAAAATCCGCTATCTTGGATTTTTATATTCAATTGTCAAATATCTTACCTACTATAGTAGCTTATTAAAGTATCAAGTCAAGTCTAAAAATCTTCCCAGTCCTGAAAAATTCTCTCACCCAGCGTGCGTTTAAAAAACGGAGTATACTTAAATTTGTATCCTGTCTGCTTAAAAATATTTTCACATATATCTTTTTCCACAAAATAATCCTCCTGCACGCACAACAACACCATATCCGGCTTTAATGTATAAATTCGCATAGGAGCAATAACATTATACCCAACGCTCTCATCAAAAACCGGCTCTTTTATTTCGGAAAACTTTTTATCCGAAACAGCTATAACATTAAGCCCCGACAGGTCGTATTCTTTTTTCAGCACATCAAAAAATTTGCCGGCGCCGTAAATCACTATCCTTTTGCCGGAATATTTTTTTACAAGATATTCAATTTGTTTTTGTGCATTCAAATTCTTCAAAATCTCAGGAATTTCCATATCCTATCCCCTCAATCACTTATATTATCCAGTTTAACAATCTTGTATTCATAAGGCATTGTTTTATAAAATTCATCGCTTAAAATCGTATAATTCTCATCAAAAACTTCATTAAACAAATATCTAAAAAGATTCACCAGTGTACAATTTTGAGGAATACAAGATGAATTATATTTCTCAGGCAAATATGCACAAAGCAATATATGATATGTAGAATTAATTTTATCTTCTCGGTTAACACTATGATCAGAATGAATAAGGATTATAGAATCTTTTTTCATATTCTGCTTGATTGAGTCAATCAAATCCAGATACTTTTTGTTAACATACTTCTGATATGCACCATAATGTTTATTGTTATTATATTCAGCAGGCGGCAAATCTTTGCCGTTCTCATCTTTAAAATAAGGAGGATGAGGTGCAATAATATGCATATAATTATAAAGCGGATGTTCTGTTTTTATTTTGCTTAACTTTTTATATCTGGCTAACAGGTCTTCTACATCTTGTTTATAATTCAAATCCTTTGTCTTTGTTATAAACAACCTGAATATCGAAGAAAAAAACATCATCACTATGATTGTATTTGTGCTGCCCTTATATGTATTTATTGTGTCATTTTTGCCGATATAATTGTACTGATGCATATTGATAAACCACTTATGCAAAACAAAATTAAATAAATATCCTCTCTTTTTTAAGAAGTCAAAAACCTTGTTTTTCGCATAATAAGGCCAGCATTTTACGGGAAGAACACAATCTTTTGAATCGGGAACAACATTGTATATATAATCCATATTTAACAAAGACGAAACAGACAAATGCGTAAAATTGTAATTGCTCTTAGCAAGTTTGTATATTTGAAATCCCCTTTGCTCTAATCCCTTTTTAAATTCTTCATCACAATATTCTGAATCAAAAAATCCGCAGTGAGCATCCGCAAGTATATGATAAATATCAGGGAAATCCCCGCCCGAAAGACTGTCATCAACCTCTACACCTTTAGTTCTTAAATGTGACAGTTTGGCAGCAATATCTGCCACCACAAAAAATGTAATCAACAAAGCTGCGTAAAATATTATTTTAGCAGCAGCATTGAAAATTGATACGGGATTAATAATGTATAAAACAGTAGAAATCAACGCACATAACAAAATATAACAAATGCTGAAAGAAATTTTTACTGATTTCAACGATCGTTTATATGTGCTGAACATCCCTATAAAAACGTAATTTGCATACAATATCATAAAAAAGTTTACACAAAATAATGCCTCGGCTGTATAAAGACTGTTTACAAAAATATTCAGCCCCAAACATCCGGCAACTACCAGAAATCCCACAATACAAAGAGCCTGCAAATAAGATTTAAGCGAAATTTCTCCTATATTTTGTGCAAACAACGTATGCACAGGGATTAAACAAAGCAAAAGCGGATAAAAAAAGTACAGAAAATCCATTATCTTCTCCTCATCAGATACAAAACTCTCTGCGAATTTTTTATATGAACTTTTTCCTGTATTTCCCAAAAAGCCGAGAAAACCGATTCAAAAGTTTCTATATTATAATCCTTAAAAATATCTTCTCTTGTGCTTAAAAGATACTGAACTTTCGAATCGGTTTTTGGAACAAATTCTATTATCAAATATTCCCCTAAAGAAGCAAAAAAGTTCGCTATATTTTCAAAAGGAAGATTGTTAGAAATAGCGAGATGATGAATCAAAGCCAGAGCCATAACCATATCACATTTAAAACGTGAACAAAAGTCTTTGCGTTCCGCATTCATAAAACCTATTGCCGGACTCGGATTATTAAAATCCTGAAGAAGGGGCAAGATGTATTTTTCTTTATTTTCCTTCATATAGAGATAATTGTCCTCTACAGCAACAGGGTCAATATCAAAGGCAAGTGTTTCTATATCTCTGTCCGAGGCAATCCTTGACATATCACCTCTGTTGGAGCCTAAATCGCAAAGCGATTTGGGCTCCACTTTATTGATAAAGTGGGAAATTATTTCTTTTTTCTCTTTAAAAGATTCTTCGCTGTAATTTGTGTTTTTATAATAGTTCCCCCACTGCGTAAATATTTTCGGAAATTTTAAAGCCTTAACAGTGCTTATCAGTGAATCTATAAGAGCCTCAAGCTCAAACAATCCCATTTTAGCATTCTTCACCTTCGCTTCACCTGTGTTTTCATAAGCCTTTTGCGACATGGCATGCATTACTATATGAGTAAAAATACCAAAATTCAGTTTTGCATTAAAAGGCAAAAGCTTCTGCGCTGTTTCAAGAGGAATACCATCTATATTTGAAATCAAAAGTTTGTTCAGGCTTATATCCGTATAACTCATCAAAGCTAACGGAGCAAGAAAATGTCTGCAAAATTGTCCGTATGCACTCCACGGAGTATCTTTTTTATACCTTTCAAACGAAAGTGTATCAATAAAAACCGGCCTTCCGTTTACAAACTGGATATTATACGCTGACGCATCTTTTAAGGTCATTTTATGCGCTAATGCCATTTTTTGAATTTTCAGCGTCAAAACAGCAGCATCCTTTAAAGCAGAAAACGACCACTCATAAGGGTATGTAATATACTTTAGCTGCTGCGGTTTAATAAACTTATAAACCTCCGGATCTTTTTCTTTTTTTAAAGAAACCTCTTCGTGAGAAACAAGCAGATTGTTTTGCACAAGTTTTTTATAAAGTCCGCTTTCCATCAAAAAATCATAATCTTCTTTTGCGCAAAGATTAACCTGCCGGAATATTTCACCTTCAAATTCAAAAACAAAACCGCAAGGGTCTTTATATGAGGTGTTATTCATCCTGTTCCCCATCAGCTTCAGCTTGTTTTTTTGATTTAAACACACCCAGCAATGATACAAAAAACTTTTTGAATAAAGCAAATATTGCCAGTATTGAACCTATAATTGTCTGAAAAATGTAACTTCCGGAACCCGGATTTATATAGGCCTGCGCTTCCTGATTATTAACAAGCGCAAATATCAAAAAAACTATTAATACTAAATTTAAAAATCTTTTCATAGGCTTATTATACCGCAACCCGCTATTGAAACAAATTTGTTAAAAATATTATTTTTTGTCATAATTAGAGCATGGATAGTAAAAATTTCACAATAAATATTGCTCACCTGTATCCTAAACTCCTTAATATATACGGCGATTGGGGTAATGTTTTGACCGTAAAAAAACGCTGCGAGTGGCGTAATATTGATGTAAATATCGATTCTATTAATATAGGGGATGCTATCGATATAAAAAAATATGATTTTTACTTCATCGGCGGAGGACAAGACCAGCAGCAGATAGCTGTTTCTAAAGAATTACAAAAGCACAAAGCTTCACTGCAGGATGCAAGAGATGAAAACGCCGTATTTCTGGCTATATGCGGCGGATATCAGTTGTTGGGACATTATTATCTTCCGCATGAAGGTGACAGACTCGAAGGCATAAGTCTTTTAGATGCTTACACAATTGCGGGGGATAAAAGATTTATCGGCAACGTAACAGCGGAATGCAGTTTTATAGACCCTTCATCACTTGTAGGGTTTGAAAACCACAGCGGATTAACCTATCTTCAAAATGATACAGAACCACTTGCATACGTAAAAACAGGCAGCGGGAACAACGGAACGGACAAAACAGAAGGTGCAACATATAAAAATGTTTTCGGAACATATCTGCACGGGTCTTTTTTACCCAAAAACCCTCACTTTGCCGATTATTTAATTTCCCTCGCCCTGCATAAGAGATATAAAGAAAAAATAGAACTTTCACTGCTTGATGATACATTTGAAAACAAAGCGCATGAAGCTTTAATCAATAAAAAATACTGATATAAATCCCCGACTTTGATAAAATTTTTATGTAAATTTTGTATGTTAATTAATGTATCAATTTTATATCAAATATATAACAAAAGATGAAAAAACTCATACAAAAGTATAAAATAATAGTATGCGTATCGTCAAAAACCTTAGTGATTTGTCTTTAAATGAAGACCAGAAATTTTTTGCCGAAATCATCAGAGATGAATTCGGCTACGATACATGCGTTGAAGATATTAAAAACAAAGATTTTCTAATCCAGTATAATAAGCCGAGAAATAATTTTACTGTTTACACAACAGCCCACCCCACACAGGAGGGTATACGGATGCTGGCCTGGAGACGGTAATAAATAAACAAATAAAAAACCGGTTAGATTAACCGGTTTTTTATTATTAAAAAATTATAGATATTAATCCATCGGAATTATCAAGGATTGACCGATTGATAAAGCGTTTGGATTAGACATATTATTGGCTTCCATAATTTTGGTAATTTTAGAAGGATCATATTTACCGTAGAATCTTACGACAATACCGGCAAGAGTATCGCCAGATTTAACTGTATAAGACTCGGGAGCAACTGTTTTAACTTCTTCAACAGCCTGATCAGCAGGAATGATTGATAATTTAGCCGGTTTTTGTTTTTCAACTTTAACTTTTTTAACAAGTTTCGGTGAATCAGCGTTATTATGTTCATTAATAGCATTAGAGCTAAAGCTCAATAATGCTGTCATCAAGAACATACTCAATGCACCTGCAACAAATCCTGTAATCAAGTAAACACCTGGAGATTTTTCTTCCTTCTGGTTTACTTTAAAATTCTGCCATAAAACATCAAGTTCTTTTTCTTTTGAAGGTCTGATGTAAACATCAGGAGTACGGCTTTCCATAGAAGTATTTTGAGATTTAGCTTTTAATTCTTCTAAAAGTGCCATTTTTTCTTTAGAAAGGTTTGATCTGTATAATGTTGAACTTTTCATGCGACCTCACTGTTTCTTTATACTCTATATTAATAGCCTGATAAACTTAAAGTCAAGAAATATAGTAAGATGTATTACATTCCTCAATATATTTTATATTTTATTTTATAAATAAATTATATTACTTTCCGTAGATTAGCTTATTACGCCTGATTACCCGGCTAGAATACCGGTTGTTAAAAATTTTCTTTTGTATCTTATTTTTTTATTTTGTTGTTTATATTCGCAATAAAACTTAAAGATAATTTTTTTTGTTAGTACATTTGAACGATAAGCAGGAGCAACAAAAAAGGATTGTCATTTTCATGCGCAATCCCTTTTTAAATTTTTAGTTTTCGGCTAGTTATATAATTTATTATGCAGCCAGATCGCCTTCAATTTCAGAAATCAAATACTTTGCAACCCATTCAAAATCTTTGTTTGTTTGAGCTACTTTTTTAAGGCAATCAACTGAAGCTTCGCCGATTCTGATTAAAGACATTGCAACAACACCTCTTACAGCACCTTTAACAGTTTGCAATTGTTCAACAAGAACAGGAACTGCTGCTGAACCTACATTAACAAGCATATTTTCGATTTCTGCTTTGCTTTTGTTATCTGCTGTTTCTAACTGTGTTAAAAAGTATTTAATAGAATCTGCGTGCATTTTTATTCTCCATGTAATTTTCTTATCGTTGTACACATTATAAAGCAAATTTTTATCAAATCTTGATTTCTTTATCTAATCTTTATATCTGTATAAAGATTGTCTTTACAAGAGGAATTCCAGCCCCAAGCAATGTATGATTCACAATTTGCTATAAAAATTTAATACCCTGATAAGAATTTCTGGATTCTAATTCTCTATCAATTTTATTTAAAATTTCAAATTTTTTGTTAAGCCATTTAGGTGCAACTTTTATCGCCTGCAGTCCATTGCCGCCAAGACGGTGAATAGTTGTTTCAGGCGGCAAAAGTTCCAGACAATCACATGCAATATCAATATATTCATCTTCTTCAAGTAATTTTATTTCATCCCGCTCATACATATCGTATAATTTTGTGTTAGGAAAAATACAAAGGCAGTGAAATTTTACCCCGTCAACTTTTAAATCAGCAAGGGCTTTAATAGTTTGGAGCATGTCCTCTTTTGTCTCGTCCGGAAGCCCCAAAATAACATGCACACCAACATTTATGCCTCTTTGTTTTGTCATTTCACAGGCTTTTAAAAAAGTATTGTAATCATGTCCCCTGTTAATAAATTTAAGAGTTTTGTCATGCATAGACTGAAGCCCGTATTCAACCCAGGTTTCATATTTATCAGCATAAGAAGCAATCAAATCAAGTTTTTCTTCATCAACACAATCAGGACGCGTACCTATAGAAATACCTACCACATCTTCGTGACATAATGAAGCATCATAAATTTTTTTCAATTCTTCAACAGGTTTATAGGTATTGGAATAGGCCTGAAAATATGACATAAATTTTTGTGCTTTAAAACGGGAAGAAAGTGTTTCGACTCCTGTTAAAACCTGTTGTTTCACAGACAGATGAGAATCATGAGCACGGGAAAAACTTCCCCCGTCATCGCAAAAAATACAACCGCCCGATGAGATTGTTCCATCTCTGTTCGGGCAGTTAAAACCTGCATCAAGTGTAATTTTATACACTTTTTTGCCAAATTTATTTTTTAAATATTCGCTGAACTGATAATACCTTTTATTGGTTACAGGTCTGGGATAGAATATTTCCTGCATATTTTATTCAGCCGAATCTTCCTCCGGTAAAACAGGGTAAAGATAATGTTCGCCGCATTTCGGGCAGACAACTTCCTGCTGTTTTCCTTCTTCAAGAATTGCTACTTCAAATAATTCTCTACAGCTGGATTGTACACATCTTATTGCCCATGAAGGTCTTACGATTCTTGCCATAATTCAATCTCCGTTTATATTTTCAAGATAAATTCTAGCATAATTTTGAGGTTAATGCCATAAAATTTTTTATACGGCACTGTACTTGCAATATTGTACATAACCCGTTTGATAATTTTAATAATTATAATAAAATAAAGGCTATGGAAAAATATGTTTTAATAACCGGCTCATCCTCGGGACTGGGCAAAGCAACAGCAGAAAAACTGGCAAAAGAAGGGTTTAAAGTCTTCGCCGGAGTTAGAAAACAAGAAGATAAAAAAACTCTTGAACAAATTCATCCCAACATTACTCCTGTATTTATAGATGTAACAAGTGATGAAAGTGTCGACTGCGCATTCGAAACAATACAAAAAACAACGAATAAACTTTTTGCACTCGTGAACAATGCAGGTGTTGCACTGGCAGGGCCTGTCGAATATATTCCGGTCGATATTTTGAAAAAGCAGTTTGATATCAATGTGTTCGGTGCAATACGCACAGCACAGAGAGCCTTGCCTTTAATGCAACACTGTGATGATTGCAGAATTGTAAATATAAGCTCTATGTCGAGCTATGGAATATTTCCTTTTATTTCACCATACTGTGTATCCAAACGGGCTCTGGATATGTTCTTTAACTCTTTAACTCTCGAGTGTAAAATGCCGGAACTTAAAGTTGTATCAATCAAGCCCGGAGTCGTGTCAACCCCGATATGGAACAAGTCTGTTGACGAATCAATGAAAAACCTCGAACATCTCTGTGAAGAGGGCAAGAAAAAATACGCTAAAGAGTTTGATTTTTTGATGGAAAATGCCCGCAAAAATACAGACAAAGGCCTGCAACCAGAAGAAATAGCAAACCTTGTTTACCATGTTTTGACAACAAAAAAACCTAAACTTTCATACAATATCGGCAAGGATTCTATATTTGCAAGATTCATGTCATATCTTCCGCTGGAGTTATGCAATTTTCTTGTTAAAACAGGCCTTGAAAAACGTATAAATTAACAATAGTTTACTTAATGGCAACTTTTTGCTTTGTTTTGTTTTATATTAGCAGTGAAGTAAGTATGTTGTTTCTTTATGAACATAAATTCAATAAACAATACCTATAAAAATTTTTTAGATACACTCAATGTATCTAAACAACCGTATGTTACTCCGCAGCAGAGCATGCCTGCGGCTGTAAATATTGGCAGCATTAACCCCAACGTTCAAAACAATCATGAAAAAAGCAATAAGAAACTGTTTGGCATAATAGGTATTTCTGTCGGCTCAGCACTGCTTTTAACCGTAATAGGACTTTTTACATTAAGTAAAGGTTTTTCAGGAAATATTGCAAGAAAGCTGAGAAAAATCTCAGACAGCGCCAAAAAGGCAATTTACGATCTTAGCACACAATCACAGGAATTAACTGAATCTCAAAAAGTAAAATTACGTTTGCACAAAGGTGTTCAGCATTTTGCAGACGCAATGCAGGCGTCTTCTAATATCTCAGCCGTAAAAGACAGCGCAATGTTGAAACTTTTAAAAAAGCTGCATCTTGAACCAATGGTGAATTACATCGATAAATTTTTCAAAAACAAACTCATTCTAAAAACAAAAAATGTAGCATACAATGAAGCTGAATACGCAACAATAGCCTTTTGCAATTATCTTGAAAAACTGGCAAAAGAAAAGAACTCTCCAGAATTAGCAAGAAAAGCAAAAGAGATTATGTCCGATTACTCCGCAAAATATTCTGCCCCGAATCACATAAAACGTTCTGAAGAAGCCTGGGAAAGCATGCACGGTCTGCACGACGAAGTTTATAACAGACTTTTTAAACAGAAACACGGCTTCCTTAACAACCTGAAACAACTGCGCTCTTATGTCACAACCGATTTAATCGCCCCGAGAAGAAATGTTGTTAACAGAGAAATACGTCAGGCAAAAGCCCGTATTTCGAACAATTTAACAGATGTAAACGAAGCAATTAAAGACGCTTTTAGTGATTTGAAAATAAGCATCAATCCAAGAAATGACAGAGCCGTTGATATTGTGAAAAAAATAAATAAACTCTTAGACGAAGGAAAAAATCTCAAGGGCGAAGCCGAAGCAAAATCACGCGCAAAGCTATTTGAAAATATAAAATTACACCTTGATGAATTATCTTTAATAGCAAAAAAAGATTTGAAAGACCCTAATGACTTAAAACTTGCACAACAGCGTATTTCAAAATTCTATGAAATAATCAAACCGGAGTTCTATAAAAAAGGGCTTGCCCAAGAGGCAATTACAGATGTTAAAAATATGTTTGAACAAGGTGCGCAATCAAAAGAATACAAACTCGCTCATAAATATATGAAAGAAATGAATACAAAGCTCAATAATGCGATTTATCAAGAAATGAATGTCTATGAAAAAATGGCCGAACTGGCCGTCGGCTCCGCTCCGTCTGATATCATAGGTATCCTCGCTCCCACAGCACTCGGAGTCGGCATGGTAATCAACGCTGATAATAAAGACGAGCGTATCTCAAAAACACTCACACAGGGAGTACCTATTTTAGGCGGTGTCGGTGTAACATATTACGGCACAGTAAGAGGCTATACAGGAGCTAAAAACCTGATGCTGGGTCTCGGGTCCGGTTGGATTTTGAACATAATCGGAACAAAAGTGGATGAGTATGTTAAAAAATATCGCGGTGAACAGCAAAAATTGAAAGCTGCATTTGAGTCCTGGACAAAACTTCAGAAAACACAAACTTCTCAGAATATTGAAAATAATTAAGAATTTTTACCCTTATATTTTCTTATCCTGATTTCATCTCTTTCTACAATAATTTCCACCTCATCAAGCACAGGATTTATATTGGTCACATCCAATATCGATTTTGGTATAAGCAGATTCCAGCTGCTGCCAGTTTGTCTGAGTTTTTTATACATATTTCCTCGTAAACTTCTAACATATTTTACATTATTCATTTAGAATAGCATAAATTGTTAACTACAATACCTAACAGGTACTTTCAAGAACAGCCGTTTTGTTGTAATATATTAATTATTATTAAGCAAAATCAGGTTAGTGTTATTATGTTGAAATTATTTAATACTTATTCAAATACTATTGAGGAATTTAAGCCCATAAACGGCAACCACGTAAACATGTACGTCTGCGGTCCTACTGTATATGACCATCCGCACCTCGGGCATGCACGCTGCTATATAACATGGGATGTAGTATACAGATATTTGAAATTCCTCGGCTATGACGTAAAATACTGCCGCAATGTTACGGATGTGGACGATAAAATCCTCAACAAATCCGTTAAAGAAAAATGCACACCTGATGAAATTGCAAAAAAATACTATGACATCTTCACAGAGTCCATGAAAAAACTCAACAACCTTAAACCCGATGTTGAACCTTTTGCAACAAAGACTCTGGGTGACATGATAAAAATGGTTAAGACTCTTATAGAAAAAGGTTACGCCTACGAAGCAGATGGAGATGTCTATTTCAGAGTTAAAAAATTCCCCAGATACGGCTATTTGAGCAAACAGCCCATTGATGACCTTGAAGCCGGAGCAAGAGTGGAAGCTTCTTCAATAAAAGAAGACCCGCTTGATTTTGCACTGTGGAAAAAAGACGAAAAATTCGGCTACAAAAGCCCGTGGGGTGTTGGCAGACCCGGCTGGCACATAGAATGCTCGGCTATGAGCAAAAAACATCTTGCTGATGAAATTGATATCCACGCAGGCGGTGCGGATTTAATATTTCCTCACCACGAAAATGAAATTGCACAATCAGAATGCGCCAACGGCTGCAGATTTGTAAAATACTGGCTGCACAACGGTTTTGTTACCATTAACAAAGAAAAAATGTCAAAATCTCTTGGTAACTTCATCACAATCGACGGGTTGTTGGAAAAATATGACGCCAATACAATCAGATTCTTTATCTTAACCAACAACTACAGAATGCCCGTAGAATTCAATGACGAGGCTCTGGAAGCTGCAGCAGCAGGAGCAAAAAGGCTTAAAAACGCAGCAAACAATGTTCTCGCCTGGGTCGGCAAAGATGCTTTGATTGAAAACATCGAGGGTGAAGAAATAGAAGAATTTAAAGCAGCAATGGATGAGGATTTCAACACATCTAAAGCGCTTGCAGTACTTTTTGAAATTGCAACAAAAGCAAACAAAGCAAAAGATGCAAACAACAAAGAAGACGCAATAAAATATATTTCGATGCTGATAAGGCTTGCACGTGTAATGGGCTTTGACTTGGAAAAAGTTGAACTTGACGAAAACCAGCTTAAAGAAAAGTTGTCCACGATTATTGATGACTTTGACTTTATAGAGGACAAGAATATCGGCGCAAAAGAAGCCATGGAAAAAATTATCGAGGTAAGAAACAACGCCAGAGCACAGAAAGACTGGGCAACGGCTGATGCAATAAGAAATTCTCTCGATAAAATCAACATAGTCTTAAAAGATTCCAAAGAAGGAACGGTTTTTGAATTAAAATAGTTAACTTATAGAAGGTTGGCGAATGTATGCTAAAAGTAGGTCTCACAGGCAATATTGCCTCAGGTAAATCAATTGTTCAAAGTTATATAGAAAAAAAAGGCATCCCTGTCATTGATGCGGACTGGATTTGTCACAGATTAATGGATAACAATGAAGAAGTCATTGAAAAGGTCAAAGCACTTTTTCCAAATCAGGATATTTTTCTTGAAGACGGCAGACTCGGACGCCATAAAATAGGGCTGATTGTTTTTGCCGACCCTGAAAAAATGGAAGCGCTCGAGGACATATTGCACCCGCTTGTTGAAAAAAGGATACTCGAATTTTTTGAAGAAAACGAAAACGAAGAAATTGTTGTTGCTTCCGTGCCTTTGCTTTTTGAAGAAAACATGCAGAATCTTTTTGACAGAACAATTCTCGTTTGTGCAGATAAAAAAATTCGCCTTCAAAGGTTAATGACACGAAGAGGCTATCCGCTGGAACACGCACTAGAGCGTATTAACGCGCAGGTTTCGCAGGAGGAAAAGAGAAACCTTGCAGATTTTATAATCGAAAACAACAACAATCTTATTGAACTCGAAACACAGATTGAAAAAACACTTGAAAGGTTATGGTTATGATATTTAAACTCCACAAAATCCCCGACAGGTTTATTTTCCGTGTAATTTTTCTGCTGATTATTTTGTGGAATCTGAAATACCTGTTTTTGCTTGTGCAAATACCTTTCACAATGCTGTTTGTCGATTATACAGGGCAAAACATTTTTTATTCACAGGTAAAAGACATCAAAACAGCAGTTAAAAATATCGAAGATTTTCAAGATGAAGGCAAAATAGGTTTTGTTTCAGATACGGCACAAAACAGCGTTTTTGATTTAGAACCTTCAATCAGGAATTTTTATATTGCCCAATATGCAATAGTCCCTTCAGTTTTAAAAAATGATAAACTTGAAAATTATTTAATAGGTGCTTATGAAAATAAGCCGGAAAAGGTTGAGATACCTGAAGGTTTCAGAATGTACAAAAAAATTAACGACAAAACATATATATTTAAAAGGATAGAAGAATAATGACAGGCTCATTGTTAGGATTTATACTCGGATTACTGATTACACTGTTCAGCGGTTATTTTGCCGTATCAATAATATCAAGAGAAATGGAGCTGAGATTCAGGCTGCTGTTTGCGATTCCTCTCGGTTTCGGTATAAATTCTATTTTGTATTTTCTATTTTTGTGTTTGCACATAAACAGCTTTGACTGTTTTAAATGGTTTGAACTGGCACTTGTTGTAGTGCTTGCATTGATTTATTACAACGAAGAAAAACCTGATTTGAGCAAACATAAATTTAAAAAACTGTCTAACTGGTTTTATCTATTGAATTTGTACGCTGTTTTGATTTATTTTAAATATTTTATAAATAATCCGATGGGAAGCTGGGACGGCTTCAGAATCTGGAACATCAAAGCCGAATTTTTGTTTTTAAACAATCCGCTTTGGCAAAACGTATTTTCGCTTCCTCATTTTATGTCGCACAACGATTACCCGATGATGCTCCCTGCAACGACAGCAAGGCTGTGGAGCTATACCGGTGTTGAAAATTATGCGATAAATGCAACAATCGGTTTGTTCTTCACTTTCGGGCTTGTGTACCTTTTGTATCAAGCAATCACCTACTTTAAAAGCGAAAGAGCTGCTATAGCGGTGACTTCAGTGTTTATGATACTTGATATTTTTCTTGTAAACGGTGCAGCCCAGTGTGCTGACATTCCGTTAGCTTATATGTATTTGTGCACGATAGTAAGTCTGTTTTTGTATTTCAGAAAAGAAAAATTTTCATATATCGTGTTATCAATAATTTTTGCCGCATTGAGTGCGTGGACAAAAAACGAGGGTATGCTTTTCTTTGCAGTATATATGGTTACTATTTTAGGTTATTTTTTCTTCTCAAAAAAATACAAAAGACTGGGGCTTGCTTTTTTAACAGCAATTATTCCTTTGATACCACTTATTTTGTACAAAAATATGTCCCACGCGGCTAACGATTTGATTGCAGGATTTGTCGCATTAAAAACATATAACTTTGCATTTGATTTTAGCAGATATCTTATTATCTTAAAAACTTTTGCAAAAATGTTTCTCCAGCGTTTTGCGCTTTTGATTGTTTTGGCGCTGCTTTGTATTAAGGGTTTCAAAATAAAAGATATGAACAAAATGCCGTTTAAGCTTGGCGTTATTATATTTGTTTTAATGACTGCAGGATATTTTATGGTTTACCTTTTCTCACCGCATGATATAACATGGCTCACTCAAAATTCTATGGACAGATTAATACTCCAGCTTTTGCCGGTATTTTTATTCTTGTTTGCAATAAATTTAAGAATAGGCAAACCGGACAGCAGAAATTAATAACTTGATTGAGCTTAGCACAAATATATTCAGGCAAAAGCTATTAAGTAAAGATAATATTTATTATGTAATTTTTTATTTTTGTTTAGTTGT
>CALVAT010000042.1 GCA_944325565.1 Candidatus Gastranaerophilales bacterium | reverse complement strand
GAAAATGATGCGGCAATTCTAAGAGACTATGCTGCTATGGATGATTTGGAGACAAAACTTGACCCCGGTGTTATAGCTAAAGGTTTGAAAGAAATAAAAAATTCGCTTCCTAAATCTAAAAAGGTTAATCCGGCAAGGATTAATAAAAAATTATATAATATTGTAAAAAATTCGGATATTTCAAAAATATCTAATATTATTGGTAAAGAACGTAAAGCAATAAAAGATTATGTTGCAAATATTTCTTCCGGTAATAAAAATTCACCTATAACACCGCGTATTGCGGATATAATATGCAACCATCTTGAAGACAAACTTACACGTCGTTAATAGTACCTGCAGGATAAATTAACGGATGATAATCAAAAAATATAATCAGAAGAAAATTGTAAAACCTAAAATAAAAGAAACACCGCCTCCTGTTTTAGAAAATGAACAGGAGAAGGAGGTAGTTGAACAGCAGCAGGAAGCTGTTATAGAAACGCCTGCGGAAGCCGAGCCGGAACAGGAACAAAAGGATAATAAGGCTGATATTTTTGCCGGGTTTAATTTTGATGAAATAGACTTTAACCAGAGAGCCGAAAGACGCCGTGGAGATAGAAGACGCGGCTACCGCAGGATTGATGACAGAAATTTAATTTCTCGTGCCCAGCAAGAGGCTATTGCCATTAAAGAGCAGGCCTCAAAAGAGGGATATGAAAACGGACTTGTTGAAGCTCATGCTTCCGTAAAAAGTCTTAAACGGGCCATTGAAGAATTTTTTAAATATAAAGATGTTGTCTATAAAAAAGTTTCGGAAGATATTTTGGATATATCTTTGAAGGTTGCTGAAAAAATTATAAAAAAAGAAGTGGCAAGCGATAGGACAATACTCGATGCAATTGTTCAGGATGCATTAAAAAGCCTTGCTAAAGACGAAAATAAAATTATACTTAAAGTAAATCCTACTGATGTGGAATATACAAAAGATATTGTGCCTAATCTTTTGTCTTCCGGACAGCTTGAGGCTAAAATTTATGTAGCGGGTGACAAAGATGTTCAAGAAGGGTCTGCAATTATTGAAACATCAAACGGAATCATTGACGCAAATATAAAAACACAGCTTGAACTAATCAAGGAGGCATTTAAACAAATCTAATGGCAGGTGCTCAGAATTCAAATACAATAACAGAATTATCACTGGCGATATTTGTAGTAGCGCTGATACTTATCCTGCTTATAGAAGTACCGACCTGGATTATCAACTTTTCTATATCATTAAATATTACTCTCGGCATTGTGCTTTTGATGATATCGTTGTATATACAAAAACCTCTTGAATTGGCGGCATTTCCTTCTATTATTCTTATCGGGACAATGTTTCGTCTTGTGTTGAGTATTGCATCGACAAGACTTATCCTTGCTAAAGGAGAGGCCGGAGAGGTTATTCATGCATTCGGAACCTTCGTAACCGGCGGTAATATGGTCGTCGGCGGTGTAATATTTATCATTATTACAATTGTTCAGTTCATGGTTATTACAAAGGGTGCTGAACGTATCGCAGAGGTATCAGCAAGGTTTGCACTGGATGCTATGCCAGGTAAGCAGATGACTATTGATGCGGATTTTAACGCCGGCTTAATTTCACCGGATGAGGCGGTAAAAAGGCGTGAAGATTTACAAAGAGAGTCTGCGCTGTTTGGTTCTATGGATGGTGCCATGAAATTTGTAAAAGGTGATACGATGGCCGGTATCATTATTGTTATAATTAACATTATAGGCGGCTTGTGTATCGGGATTTTACAGCAGGGGCTGCCGGCAGCAGATGCTGTTTCTAAATATACTGTATTAACAATAGGTGATGGTTTGTCATCTCAGGTGCCTTCTTTGTTAATGGCAATTTCTGCCGGTATCGTAATGACACGTGCATCTGCAGCAAGCCCGAGTTTGGCAACTGATGTTGCCGGCCAGATTTTGAGCAAACCTATGAGTTTGTTCTGTGCTGTTGGATTTTTGCTGTTAATTGCAGCAACAAGCCATTGGACAGGGCTGCCGTGGTTTCCGTTTACTGTATTTGCTGTTATTATTACTATTGCTGCATTCTCTGTTCTTGTTAATCAGGATGTTCAGGCGCAGTTGGGACAATTGGAAAATGTTAAGCAGAATATGCAAGACCTTGTTAACCCTAACAAAATGTATGAGCGTTTGGGTGTTGACGTATTGAGTCTTCAGGTTGGCTCAGGATTGCTTCCTATTGCTGACCCTGATCAAGAGGGACAACTGCTTGCTAAAATTGCTGCTTTACGTCAGCGTGTGACTGATGAATTGGGGTATATTATACCTAACATAAGAATTATGGATTCGTCCGCTCTGGATGCGAATGAATATTTGATTTCAATCCGCGGAAACAAAGTTGCTTCGGGGTTTGTATATCCTGGAAAACTTATGGTTATTGCTGATCAGTGGGATTCTACGGGCAAACCTGCTCCGGCTGACACTATAGTAAATATAGATCCTACTTATCAGGCTAATGCATACTGGGTTGATCCTTCTCAGATTGATGAAAACGATCACCTTACGGCGGTTGACTCTGTTGATGTAATTGTTACGCACCTTCAAGAGTGTGTAAGAAAATACGTTGATGAGGTTATGACGAAAACCGATGTTCTGAAACTCATGGAACTTGTTAAATCACAGGATCCGACACTTGTTAACGACCTTGTTCCTGCAATTATTTCAACAAGCGACCTGAGGAAAATCTTTGTTAACCTTATTAGAGAAAAAGTTTCTATCAAAGATATTATCTTTATCTTTGAAAGACTTTGTGATTATGCAAGATTTTCTAAAGAACCTGACATCTTATCCGAACGTATAAGAGCAGCATTGGGGCGTCAGATTTGTTTGTCTAATTGTACAGAAGATAAAGTGTTGTATGCATTAACTCTTTCAAGCGAGTGGGAAAAAACTCTTGATGACAGCTGTCAGAGAACAGAGCTCGGCACGATGTTTTTGTTGAATCCTATGCAGGTACAGGAACTCATTGAAACTACCGCGTCGACTCTTATGAGAGCCCATCAAACTGTCGGCAGACAACCAGTAATTCTTTGTTCTCCGAGAATCAGACTGCCTTTGTATCAGCTGCTTGAAAGACATATTCCGACAATTGTCGTCATTTCATACAGTGAATTGATTACAGATATTAAAGTAGAAGCTGTTGATACTATTGGAGAAATGTATTCCCCTAATTATCAATAAGGACAAGAATAATGATTGAGCAATCTACAGAACGTTCAATTGAATATATGAAAAAAAGGGCCTACGAAATCATAGACTCTACCCCTATGTATCAGTATAAAGGCTCAGTATCAAAGCTTCTAGGCTTAACTGTTGAAGTAAAACTTCCCGGCTTGAAAATCGGAGATTTATGTTTTATAGAAACTTATAATGGAGAAAAAAAGCCTGCAGAGGTTGTTGCTTTTAAAGGTGACACCGCTCAGTTGCTTTTGTTATATGACGGTGCGGGCATAGGTCAGGGAAGTCTTGTGCAAACTGTGGGGGCGCCTATTATGCTTCCGGTTGGTGATTTTTTGCTTGGAAGATTAATTAGCCCCATGGGCGAACCTATTGACGGAAGGCCATTGGATACATCTAATGCTAACTTTGTTTCTATTGACGGGCCTGCTCCGAGTCCTTTTGACAGGCCTATTATCAATACAATGTTTTCTACCGGTGTAAGAGCAATAGATGCTACTTTAACAATGGGGGCCGGACAACGTATGGGGTTGTTTGCCGGTTCCGGGGTAGGTAAAAGTACTATGCTCGGTATGATTGCCAGAAATTCTGATGCTGATGTAAACGTTGTGGCTCTGATAGGAGAACGTGGCAGAGAGGTAAAGGAATTTATCGAAGATTCTCTCGGTGAAGAGGGGATGAAAAAATCTGTTCTTGTTTGTTCTACAGGAGACCAGCCGCCGTTGATTCGACAAAAATGTTTACAGGCAGCAACATCTGTTTGTGAATATTTTAGAGATCAGGGTAAAAAAGTTTTTTTAATGACAGATACAGTTACACGTTGTGCAATGGCAGGGCGTGAAGTAGGCTTGTCTATCGGTGAGCCGCCTACTATGAAGGGATATCCGCCTTCTATATTTTCCTGGCTGCAAAAAGTTCTTGAGCGTGCCGGCAACAGCCCGAAAGGTTCTATTACCGCACTTTATACGGTACTTATGGAGGGTGATGATATTAATGACCCTATCGTAGATACGGTACGCGGTATTACAGACGGTCACATCTTCTTGAGTCGTAAAGTAGCAGAGATGAACCATTATCCCGCCATTGATATATTGGGTAGTATTTCCCGTCTTATGTCTGCTATTGCAACGCCTGAACACAAAGAGGCTGCTGCAAAAATGCGCCGTGCAATGGCTTTGTATCGTGAAAACAAAGACTTAATCGATGTAGGTATGTATGTTGCCGGATCTAACCCCAGACTGGATATCGCAATTGAGATGATGCCGCAGATTAATGCTTTTTTACAGCAGCGTGTTTCTGATTCAGTTTCTATGGAAACAACCATTAGTACACTTATTCAAATGATGGCGCCTGTGGATATTTAGCAAGAAAAACATTACAACTCTAAATTTTTGAATGTTTTGCCGTAATTTTTATTATATTTACTGCCGGATATAAAAAATTTATCTATTGCTTTTATGTATTCATTATTCTGTTTTCTTTGTTCAATAAGTTCAAGAGAACAAACCATATCAGCGCACTGCAATAATCTATATTCTTCCTGACATACATCTTCTTTAAATCTGTAATTTTTCAGACTTGTTGAAAATGCATTATGCAATATTTTTGTTAGATAATCTTGTCCTTCATCGTAATAGATAACAATTTCATCGAATTTTTGAAAATAGTCGTAATTCTCTGTTATCATTTGTTTAATATAAAGTTCTAATCGTTGTTTTATAGTTTGTTTTGTCGGACAAAATTTTTTATCACAAACAAAAGTTTTGTATCTCAATTTAAGTTTTCTCATAAATTGAAACAAATGGTGGAATAGTTTTCTTCTTACATCACGATTTAATGTGTAATATGGTTTTTGCTGGCGAATTAACGGCATAGTGTGTATAGGAAAATTAGTTTTAAATCCATTGTTCAACAAAAAATTTTCAAAATTTTCAACATCGTTTTTGATGGATACGGATTTATCGTGAAATAAAAAAGATACAATATATAAATCTTTTAAATGATTCTTTTGAGAGCTGTTTGTTTCAAAAAATCCTGATTCGTCTATAAAAATTCCTAATTCACTCATCTTTTTCTCTATAAAATTAAAAAAGGCGAGGAATTCCCCGCCATCGACAGACCATGTATTATAAAAATACCTTAGTCTATTATTATAATACAGTATTATGCAGAGTTTTTCAAGTGATTATCTGCACATATATATTTCTTGCTCTCGGTTTGTTATCGAAATCTATGAGTACAATCTGCTGCCATGTACCGAGCAGCAATGCTCCGTCGATTAATGGTACACTTATGGAACTACCAAACATTGCTGCCCTTATATGAGCATAGCCGTTGCCGTCGTGCCAGGTATCGTCATGATGATATTCTCTGTCCATGGGTGCAATTTCATCCAGCACAGCCGGCAGGTCTTTAATGAGCCCTGGCTCATATTCTATTGTAGTTATAGATGCAGTGCTGCCCGCGAGCGCTACTACAACATTTCCCGCTTTCAGGTTGTGCTGGTACACTGCTGCTTTGACTTTTTCTGTAATATCTATTATGTCCGTGAAACCGTGTGTGTGTATTAAAAAATGTTCGGTATAAACTGTCATTTTTTATTACCTACTTAATTTCTCCTTGATATTTGTATAACGACATGTCCTTTACTCTAAGTGCAAAGTATGGCATTTGTTTGTCTTTTTCTTTTAAGAATAAGACGAAGGTGTTGTTAAAGAAGAAGTTTCTTCCATTTTCTGCAACCATTATCGGCATAGACATTGTCATTATACTCATAACAGCTTCGCTTTTGAGTTTTACGCCTGTGTTATTCATATTAAATTGTACTGTTTGTAACGCTTTATCTATATATAATCTATCTGTGTTTTCTATAATTTTTCCACATAAAACATCGTAAGATGTATCTTGTTTGATGGTCATATATGGAACTTTAAGCTGATCTCCTGCTACAAATTCTCTTGAGCCTTTATATTTTTTTGATTTTTTGTTAAGCGTGTTGTATAAGTCTGAAAATTTTCTGTTTGAATTTGTTCTGTATAAGATAACTTCATCTTTCTCAGAATCCAATGCTACAGCATAATCAAAGGGATTGTTGTAGAATAGTACTCTTACATTTTTGTATAGAGTATCTCTGCTTTTTTTATCAATACCGAAGTATGGAATGCGTTCATCACTGTTACCGAATTTTTCAGATGCCAGTACATCAAATCTTGCGGGAAATTCAAAGTTCTTAACCAGCATTGCATACAAGAGATATGCTCTGTTCGGGCTAGTCCAGTTGATTTTATCTAAGAGGTCGCTTTTTTCATTGAATTTTTGCATAATTGCATCTTCAATTTGTTTTTTAAGCGCAAGATCTGTTTTTCCGTATGCAGTATAATATGATTCCTCAGAGAGCATTGCTTTGCTAAATTCCTGCTTGTTTAACAGGTCTGCAAGTTGTGATTTGTAATGTTTAAATTTTATCGGACCTTTTACAATGTTGTTTTGAAATTCGTTCCATACCATCTGGAAAGTGCCGACCCATAAAGAATTTTGTTCTTCCTGCTTTTGTGAAAATGCAGCGAGCATTTCAACACTTTGGTCTTTTGCTTGGGCAGTTGCAAAGCTGCTTATCAATATTATTGAAAATAAAACACTAAGTAGTTTTTTCATTTAAATTCACTCCTCTTAACAATTTTTATATATAAGTATAAATCAAATATAAAAACTTTAGGATGTGCAGTTTTGGGCGAAGGATAAAAAAGTTTACAAAATTTTAGGCAATTTTTTGGGGAAAAAAATACTTTATAAAAATAAGGTTAGTTTATAAGGATAGGTTTATGATTAATATAGCGAAAACTGCTATGACACTTGGTAAAACTGTCTATACAACAAGAACGGCAGGTGCAAGAACAACTACAATGTTTGATGCTTTTTGTAAGACAATGAGCAGACCGGATGTTGCTGCACAGCGTGCTTCAAGAATAGTAGCTGATACGGAAAAACAAAGGGCCGAACTGCTAGAAATCGCAAATAAGATATTATCAAATTCTGGTATAGATGCAGAGATAAGTGCAAGAGTCAAGGGTATTGATTCTACGGCAAGTAAAATTAAAAAGAAATTTACCGGTTTTCAGGAAAAAGGTTATGAATCCGTAAAAGAACAAATATACAATGTTATACTTGGCAAAGGCACAGGTGAACTTGTTGGCGATTCTTACGGTTTTAGATACATCTTAAATAAAGAAAAAACAGGTACACAAGACAGTGCCGTAAAACTTTATGTAAGTATTCTTAATTATCAAAAAAAGAATCACAAAACTTTTTATTTGACGAGTTTTGAAGATTATTACGGGAAAGGGATAAAACCCTACGGCAATACAGAGATAAGGGACAAATTTGCATTGCTTAAATATAAAACTTCTTTAGGCAAAACTAAAGAAACGATAGCCGCCTTTACTGAAAAACCAGCGGGGTATACAAGAACAAATATTAACGTATGTATTAACGGTGTTAATGTGGAAATTCAAGTCGGCGGAAAATATACAACCAAATGGGGCGATGTTGAGCATATTCTTTATGACATGAGGCAAGGGAAACCTATTGATATGTCTAAATATACTCCTGAACAAAAAGAACTTGCGAAAGAAATTCAAAAAGCTTATCAAGAAGTTCTTGCAAGAAAAAGCGGCCATACTGCTGATGAATTTTGCGAAAAATATTTGAACAAGCTCTGGGAATCTTTTAGAGAAGCCGAAATTAAAAATCTTGATACTCCTTTGTATCCTGCATTTCCGAAAGGTTTTCCTGAAATATTAAAAGTCGAAAATCTTTTGAAGCTTGCTCATGATTAATATATGTTACAATTTAAAGTTGTAAGTCAAGAAAATATGTTTACGGGTATTAAAATAGTCAAGTAAAGGAATTTAATATGCATAATATACAGTTAAACGACAGTAAAACTAATTTTAAAGCAACACCTCAAGAAATTAAAAGTATAAAAAAAGCTTGTTATAATCTTTCACAAAATACATTAAAAGCCAGCAAGGCTCCTGTTGATATAGCGGAAATTGGCAATAAGGCATATATCTCCAGTCTTAAGAAAGATGGTCAGTCAATGCTCAAAATAGAGCTAAAAAATGACAAAGGTGCTAATGCATATACATTGATTAAAACCGGAACGCCTGAAGCTACAGAAAAATTCCTTAAATTGCCAAAGAGTATAGAAAAAATTGCTGATATTATTGATGATTTAAAAGAAACTGTTAAGAGAACGACAGAAAGAGATTTCTAATCTATTTTTTTGCCGGAGTGTTTGCGAGCTTTGGAGTCGGAACGTAAGAAGCATTTGAAAGTTCTTCTTTTCTTTTAAACCATAGGAATTTTTTCTGCTTTTTTTGTTCAATTTTTTCCTGCTTGGCCGGTGTGCTTTCCTGAGATAATGTGGTTTGTGACGGTGTGCTCGGAGTGAAAGCGTTTGTTAACAATACATCTGTGTATTTTTTGTCCAGATGAGCATAATCGAACAATACAATACCGGCTGTTTTTAGTTTTCTGCTTTCGTGCAGCTGACGCAATAAATCATCGGGGTTTCCGTTCATAAATGTGATAAACAGCCCAGGATAAATTTTTGTATTTTGTTTTGAATTTATTCTGATGTCATTTATTAAATAAACGGCTGTGTCTTTATCGCAGGTTAAAATCAGCGGTGTAAAACCGTTTATGTAATTGTTATCCGACCATGTTTTCCAGTCCTGCATTTTTACTTCCATGCTTTTATATCTGTCAGGGAAGATTACTGCGGTTAGAGGGATATTATATTTTGATGTGAGTTGTTTTGATTTGAATACAAAACTTGTTACTTTGTTCTGGCGATATTTGGCCCATGCATCCCATAGCGGTGTTCCGTATTTTATGTCAATCGGATCAACATTCATTGTTTTTTTAAATTCATTTCTTGCATATTCTGTGTATCCCCAGTTAGAAAGCTCATAACCGGAAAATTTTGCGCTGATAGATTGCGGATATCTGATATAATCGAGATTTATCCCATCCGGCTTGTAGCGTGTAATAATTTCTTCGAGCAAAGTTAAAAGATATGTTTGTACTTCCGGATTTGCAGGATCTATGAAGTATCCGTTGTGTTCTGATAAAGAAGCTACGGGCGTAGGTGAGTTATACTTCATTTTTGTAACGTTAGCCCATTGCGGATAAACGGAAATAACGTTCATCGGGTTGTTCATCGGGTTTTCCGGCCCTGCATAATAAGTTTGGAACCATATATATATTTTTAATCCACGTTTGTGAGCTTCTTCTATCCAGATTTGTAATGGGTCAAAACCTATAAACTCCGGACGCTGCGGCTGGACTCCGTATTTTGCAAGAGTTTCGGAGGGAAATATAGTTTTACCCTGATAGTATGTTTCTAGAAATATTGTTTCTATTCCGTATTTTTTTACTTTGTCCAGCGTTTTTTCAATCTCTGCAGGTGTTTTTTCCGTAGGTCTGAGCCATACGCCCTTAAACTCATCTTTGTAATACGGCAGAGCATATTGCATTGCTTTGTTAGCTGCATTTATAGCCATTGATGAATATTTCTGTGTATCATCAGGGTGTCTGTTTGCACGTTTGAGGTTGTCCAGAGCTTTGGTAATGTAGCTGTGCGCAACAGAATCGTCGTAGTATATGTCATTGTCTTTGTAATAACGCATCATTTGATCTATTTCTTTAATTTTTTCTTTTGTTGCATAAATAAAGCTGTCGTTTGTCAAATATGCATTAATTGTCCTGTTTCTATAATCGATATAAATCTTTGTGCCTACGGTAAGATTCAGGTTCATCCATGTTTTGGCTTTTCCGTGACCGCTAATTACAAATCCGCCTTTTGGGATAATAGAATCCGCACCGCTGATTCTGACAACAGTGCCGTTTACAACTATAGCTTCTGCTCCGAATTCGTTAGTGCCTGTTCTCGGCCCTATTCGGTGGGTGTATATGACCAGCTGGTTTGCTCCTCTGCCTCCCGGGTAAAAGCCGCCGTTTTTTGCTACTCCTGAGATTGGATCAATTGCACTGATACGGAAAGATGATTGAGAAAGTATCCCTTCAGGGATAGGGACTGCGTTTGAAAAAACTTCTTCATTCTTTTTGTTGATTGTTTCCGTTTTAATTTTAGTGCTTTGTTCCTTTGTCTGCTGTTTGTTTTTTCTCCCCCATAGTTTAGCTTCAACACTAAGACCGTTAGACAGCAGGCATGCGATAATTAAAACTATTGAAAATTTTGTTAGTAAATTTTTCATAAGCTTATTAAAAAATTATGTAGTCGACAAATATATTATCGACAATTTTTAGAATAACTTTATTAATAAATAATTAAAATCAACTAATTAGAGCATATTTTGTATTATCATGATGATATATGAATAAATAACCCTAACGGAGATATAAATTCAATATGGAATATAAAGATTATTACGAAATACTCGGTGTAAAAAGAGAAGCCACGCAGGCTGAGATAAAATCAGCTTACAGAAAGCTGGCAAAAAAATATCATCCCGATGTAAATAAAACACCTGAGGCATCTGCAAAATTTAAGGATATAAATGAGGCTTTTGAGGTTTTGTCGGATAAAGACAAAAGAGCCCGTTATGACAGCCTTGGTTCGAACTGGCAGGCAGGGGCAAATTATACACCTCCTCCGGGGTTTGAAAACTTTAATTTTGGCGGCGGAAACGGATATTATAGTTCTTCGGGAATAAACTTTGAAGATTTAGGCGGCTTTTCTGACTTTTTTAACAGCTTGTTCGGCGGAGGTTTTAGTTCTGCTTCTTCACGTTCAAGAGGCGGTGCCAATTCTTTTTACGAAGATTTTGGCGGCGGCTTTTCTTCTCGTGCAGGTAGGACAAGCTCAAAACAACAGAAGGCTCCTGCTGATTTAAACATTACACAGGAAATAAAAGTCAGTGCAAAAGATATATTTAACCAAAAACCGGTAAGTGTAAGAATCAACAACCTTGAGAAATGTACAAACTGTTCCGGTGTCGGGTCAATGTGCAGCCAGTGTCATGGTACGGGGTTTGTAACTTTTTCCAAAACTTTAAATGTAAAAATCCCGCCAGAAGTCAAAGAAGGCCAGAAAATCAGGCTTAAAGGCGAGGGAAAATCTGCTTCTAACGGAATGAAGGGGGATTTATACCTCGTTGTAAAATTTGCAGACAAAGATTATACCATCAACGGCACGGATTTGACTAAAACAATTGAAGTTACACCCGCCGAGGCTGTTGTCGGTACTAAAAAAGAGATACAAACTCTCCATGGCAACATTAATATCAAAATTCCTCCGAGAACATCCTGCGGGGCTGTTTTGAGATTGAAAGAACTCGGTCTTCCTAAAAAATCAGGCGGTTACGGTAATTTGAACGTAAAAATAAGCCTTGCTGTTCCAAAAAATTTAACTGATGAACAGATTAAATTATACGAACAACTTTTAAAACTGGAATCTAAATAAATTGTTCGAGAAAAATTCGTGGTAAGGAGCCAATCGACGTGAACGAATTTTTTGAGTGACACATTGTTCACATAGTGAAGCCCCCATTTTTACAATTTTCACAAAATCAAAGCCTCTCATAAAACCTGACATTTAGTCAGCTTTTATTCGGCAGAGTGGAAAAAGAAGGCAAAGGTGAGCAGGTGCTGGCTGCGGTCAGCCGGCAGCAACTGCGACACTAGATTAGTTAAAAATATTTGAACTAACCGTATAAGATTTCAGCGTGATACAATATAATCATGCTGTATTTTTTCCACGGACAAGAAGATTTTTTAATGGAAGCCGAGTTGAACAAACTCAAAGATAAACTTGTGGACAAGGCTTTTGCTTCGACAAACTACCGTGTCTATGACAATCCGAAATTCCCTGAATTAATGGATGTCCTGCGCACTCCGTCGTTGATGTTCGGTAGTGTGCTGGCGGTTGTTAACTGTGAAAAATACTTTTTTGATACAAAAGGGAAAATAAACTTTGATGACAAAGAAATAAAACAGATTGAAGAAACTATACAATCTGTGCCGGATACTTTGAATATAGTTTTTGTCTGCAAAGTTGAACGGGAATCCACAAAAAAACTGGATACCAGACGAAAACTCTACAAAATTTTTGCCAAATATACAACAATGACAGAGTTTCAGGAGTGGAAAACTTATAGCAAAGAGCTGCCTGTATGGATTCAAAAGCAGGCAAAACAAAAAGATTTGATTATGGCATCTGATGTTACGCAGTTTTTGATAGACAGGCTGGGAACGAATCTTCGCATAATTAATGCAGAGTTGGATAAATTAAAACTTGCTATCTATCCTCAAAAAGCTGTTAAAAAAGAAGATATCCAAAATATTTGTACCTCAACAGAAGATATATTTGTTTTGACGGATTATATTTTGAAAGGAGAAAGGGACAAAGCCCTTTTAGAATTTCAAAAACTCTGTACAAATAAACATTACCTTGAAATTTTAGCTGTTTTGCAGACAAATTTTTCTAAAATGGCAAGTATAAAAGTTGATTCTGTGAGCAAAAGTCCTATGGAAATCGCAACAAAAAATCACCTGCCAGAGTTTATTGTAAAAAAACATCTTGAAAAATTAAGAAAAGTTCCTATGGACAGATTGATAAAAATAAGAAAAAATCTTCTTGAAGCTGAATACAGGGTAAAAACCGGCGAGATGTCTTTTTATGAACTGCCGGTTGAGCTGGCTTTGCTAAATTGATAAGATTATACATATTTACAGGCTGTGTTGGCGATTCTGGAATTGTTTCAGGACTACTGAGGAAATAATGTTTCATCCAATTTTTAAAAGAAAATTTGAATATTTTACAAACTATTTTGAATCTGCGTTGAAAAATCAAAACCGCAGCTTTGCCCAGTCTCTTGTGTTATACGGACAGGACTGCATTGCACAGTACTATCTTGCAATGGAGATTGCCAGACTGCTGAACTGTAAGAAAGACGGTGCATATAATTGTGACTGCATAAACTGCAACTGGATAAGAAACAACCAGCATCCCGCTGTTTTAACCATAACAAAAAACGATAACAAACCCTCTGATGATACATCTAGCAAAGTTATTTCAATAAAACAAACTTTGATGATTAACAACAGTTTAGTTAATTCGTCCGATTATTACAGGGTTTTTATATTTTGTGATTCAGAGTTGAGCGAACCGGTTGAGTTTGAACGTCAGCATTTGAAAGAATTTGAGGATTTAAAATTTAAATTCCCTCAGGAAATCTGGCTGCCCCGTCCTTTGAATAGAAAAGTTCTGGATGGCGAAGCTCCGAATTCTCTTTTAAAATCTGTTGAAGAACCGCCGGAGAGAACTCTGTTTTTGTTCTTAACCGAAGATAAGGAAGATATTATAGAAACAATAATTTCACGCTCACAGTGTTTTTATGTGCCGTCTTATAATGCTCAATGTTTTGATACGGAATTTTTAAAAGATGTTATGGCTAATTATCCGAACATAAAAAAAGTGGATGTGTTCGATATAGTTCAGCGCTTTGAAGATGCCATAAATGCAAAAGGCTACGAAACAAAATATGCATTGGATTGTTTGGAATATTATTTTGCAGGGCTTATGAAAGCTAATCTTGAAAATAAAATGCTTGTACAAAAGATAAGAAAAGATATTTTAAAAGTACAGCATGCTAAAAAACAGGTCGATGCTTATATTAGGCCAAGACTGATTTTCGATGATTTGTTCTTTTCGTTTTGCTAGTTGCCATTGTTTTTAAAATTTTCTATGTATAGTTAATGATTTAATGCCAATTGTATGGAAAAATAGCACTTGCAAAAAAGCTAGATTTATCTACCGCGTTGAAAGAGTGCAAAAGTATATGAGCTTGAGAAAGCTTTATGAACTTGCTGATGTTTTTTGGGGTGATTTTTGTTTTTTGATTAATTTAAATAACTGAAATGTACGTAGTTACAGTACATTGGAATAACAGTATTAAGTTTTGTTACAGATATATACTTTTTATCACTTCAATATGGCAATTTTCTAGAAAGAAAATTGTTTATATAAGTACGAGAGATATAAAGAGAAAGAGAAACAAACCACATCGGTTAAACCACCACAAAAACATATTAGAGATATTAATCAAATATTAGAGAAAGATACAAAGAGATTTAATTTACTACTACTTACTTAATTTACTTCACACTTCACACTACACACTTCACAAAATCCACACAATGGCGAGGAATGCAAAAGAAATTTTCATTCCAACGGCTTGAT
>CALVAT010000041.1 GCA_944325565.1 Candidatus Gastranaerophilales bacterium | reverse complement strand
GCTCCAATGTTTATAGTTTTGATTTCTGTCTTGGCTTTTTCCAATTGAGATTATACAAAGCTTCGCTTTGCGGTTCTCATCCCACTGTAACAAATATCTTCTTCGGGGAAAATGGCGGAGAGGGTGGGACGTTTTGAGCCTTAGCTCGAAACAATCCAAATTATCCCACGGTGTAAAAGAACATATGGTTTGATTATTTGTTCCGCAGGGTTCGCTTTTTTCGGCAACATTAACTTGCACTGATGTTCAATGCATCATTTTATGAGAATTTAAACTGTTCTTTTTTATATTGAGTTCCATAAAACGAAGTAATAGGGGATGTTTTCATATATATACCTGTTATAAGTTACACAAATTTAATTTAAAATATCCGAAAACAAAAATTTGCTATTATTTTCTGAAAAATTTATATTTTTCCATGAATTTTTTATAAATATTGCATTATTAAAGTTATGTATAGGGCAAAAATGCACCAACCTACATTCTATCAGGCGTTATAGCGGAATTAACTTTACTTTTCTTTGCAAAAATTGGTAATACTAGCAAAAAAATCTATCTAGAGATTTTAATATAAAAGAATATTAAAGGCTGTATATTAAGAAAAGGAGTAAAATATGCAAATTAATAATTATCACCACACTCAAAATCTTTGTTTTGGAGCTAAATTTATTAATAAAGTTCCTGACTTTGATGTTGATTTACATAAAGCCGGTGAAATTTTTGAAAAATTAACAAAAGATTACCCTGATGAAAAATTAATTTTAGAAAAGCAGAAAGTATGGGGGCAAGTTGGTGACGTATTCTCTCTTTCGGATAAAAATGACAACAAACTGATAAAAGCAGCCTGTGCTTTCTCGAACCACAGTGAATTTGATGAAGCAAATCCGCAAAAACAGGCCGCTTTGTTAGATAACATATTTAGATTTATCAAAGAAAGAGCAAATGCAAAATTTATAGATGAAGAATTTGAGAAAAAATATGACGAAATCAGTAGAAAACTCAGAAAAATCAGAGAACTGCAAAGTGCCCATAGAAACATTGAGGCAAAGGATCTGGTAAAAGATGCTCAAAAATATAATATTGAAATAGAGGATACCACTGCAGACAATGCGGCTTTCAATCGCATCTATCAGCTATCTCAAACAAAATTATAAAAGAACATGTAAAGCAGCATTACTATACTGATAAAAAACGCAGGTCGGATTTACTTAATCCGACCTGCGTTACTATGAAGACAAAAGAATAGAACACCATTTCCGAGCTTTGTGTCGGTTTCGTATCAATTCTAAACACCAAAAGTTTCTTTATACATTTGCTGAATTTTACTGTCTACCCCATCAAAACCTTTTATGATATCTTCAAAAGAGATTTCAGGGAATACTGACAGAAATTTTGCAACGGCTTCAATTTTTAATTCTTCTATATCTTTTTCTGAAAGTCCGTCAATATTGTAAAAAACATTATGTAAAAGAGTGTTCCTCTCAAGAATCTAATCTCTAGAAGATGTTCATCATCTTCCATAAAATTGTTATATTCAATTCTGATTGGAATTTGTACCATGAATATACCTCTATACCTTATATTATATTAAAAGAAATCGTTTTCCAACCTTAAGAAAAAACTTCCGACCTTGTTTAAAATTCTCAAACCTTATGATATTTTTCTGAAAATTTGCGGAACTGGACTATTCCGAAATAATCAAATTATCCGTACAACTCAAAAACAGTGCGTATCTCACTGAAATTCTGCAAATCTCAATCTATCCGTACAGTCCAGAAAAAGTCCAGTTTTCCAGTTTGATTTTTTTGGGTAAACTTAATTTTTCCGACCCGGAAACTCCCACACAAAGCCAACTTTACCAAAATAATCTATCTATCCGTACAAATCAATCTGGACAAAAAACTACACACGGAATCCGTGGGTTCGGCGACAATACTGGAAAATGGCGGAGAGGGTGGGACGTTTTGAGCCTTAGCTCGAAACAATCCAAATTATCCCACGGAATCCGTGGGTTCGGCGACAATACTGGAAAATGGCGGAGAGGGTGGGATTCGAACCCACGGTACAATCGCTTGCACACAGACTTTCGAGATCCGCACCTTAAACCACTCGGACACCTCTCCTTGACTTTTATTTTATAACAAAAATTTTTTATTGCCTAAACTTTTTTGGTTTCAACTCCGGGGGTATCTTTTATAATAAACGGTCGAACAAATGCATACGTTCCATATAAAGATGTCCCCAGACCTGCTATTGACAGAACTTTTGACGTTTTAGAAAACTTTTGCGAAAGCAATCCGCCTGCTGTCAAAAGAGTTGTACCGGTCATAATCCCTAAATAACCTTTAAATATTGTCCTTGGCACTACTATAGTGTCTGTCATATCTGCTGAATTTTTTGTTGCAGTATGGAATTTATCCAATATAGATTCCTTTTGGCTTTTCTGTGGTGTTTGTATAGATACTGCAGACTGTTTAAAACTGGGGGTGATGGTGTTAATTCTCATAGTAAAAACCTGTTTTTTGCTTATACTATGATTTTAATACATAAATCACTACCTGCAAGCCGGTCTATCACATTCATCAATGACTTGTCCAAATATAAGTCTTAATCCTCCGAATCTTTTGCGCAGGGTTTTTCTTACTCCGCAAGAAATAGCATTTGCGTTTGTGGCAAGCCCCTGTACCTGACACATTGTTGCATCTATGTGAGGAATAACTTCATTTACTCCTGTTGTTGTTCCGTTAAGATTGGCGCTTAATGTTTCAAGATTTTTTGTTGAAGCTTCAAGATTGGATACTGCATTTTCTAAACTTTTTTGTTGGATTGATTTGTTAAATTTTGTTGTCATATTATCCAAATTCTGTGTCGCTTTTGACAGATTTCCTGTTGTTGTGTACAGGTTCTTCTGATTTTCTTTTAATATATCATTTAACGACTCAAAAACCATGCTCAATCCCTCTAGTGCATTGTTAAGGTTTTCGCTACTTTCTGCAAGATTATGTCGTATTGATTCCAAATCTTCGGGATTCTGATTTGACATAAATGTATCAATATCCACAGTTGCTTTGCCTTCAAGCTCTGAGCCGTTAGAAATCATCACATTTGAGGGTTCTTTGGGGTAAACAAGCTCTAAAAAGTCCCGTTCTTTGTCGTGGTGTTTTTCTTTTTTTAGCATAACAATGGTGTTTTCTGGCAAGAGCAGGTTTTTAGGATATAAGACAAGCCTTATAAGCGTATGGTTAAAATCATCGCTGTGGCGCTGCTCACGTGCTTTGCCTACAACAAGTCCTTTGTAATAAACAGGAAGTTTTTCGTGTATAGGGCGCAGTTCCCTAAATTTGGCCGTAACATAAGTGTATGTTGTTAATTTGTAAATGTAAAACCCTAGCCCTGCTATGATTATTAGTGCAAAAATATAAAACAGTTTTTTCATGCTTCAAATAATAAAACTGTTTTTAACTAATAAAAATTACCCGAAGCGGCTAATCTTTCTAGAAGCTTAAATTTATCTGGAATCGATTCAAATAGTTTTCCATAGACTTTTTATCGAAAGTTAGTACAGTATTTTTGACACCATTAAAGTATCTTACACCGTCTTCTTTCATACCTATAGATTTATACAGTGCAATGTTGTATGGTTTGTCTGTTGCAAACTTTAACGTATCATTCCCTGTTTCCAGACAATAACTTACCATTCTTGCAATAATAGCTTTGGCACTGTTTTTCATCGTGCGTTCTTTTCCTTGATTCCACGGTGCAGTGTTGAGGCTCCTTCCCCAAACGCAGCCGTCATCTTGTACTTCAATATTCGCCAGTGCCTGTATTTTGTCATCGGCTTTCAGCACAAAATATACTGCATCAGGATATAATCTGCCTGACTTGTACGGGGGAAGAATTTCTGCGTTCGGGTATTTGTCCTGTTTCCATTCCCTTTTCAGTTCCTGAGCAAGCTGTTTGTATTCATTTTCGTCACTGTATGGCAAAATATCTTTTATTTCACCAAATACTGAGTGTCCCTCTTTTATATTTTGAAGGTATACGCTCTGTCCGTCTTTTAAAATATTCCAAGGAAGTTTTACATTTACCTCTGGAACGAATTTCATAAGTTTTGGGTCTTTGTCTTTTAAACGTTCAATCAGCATAGCTCTTCTTTTAGGTAAAAGCTTCATATAATGCGCAAAATCCCTATCTTCTTTTGGAGTAATCGAGTAAGACCCGTCAGCCATTGAGGCTATTTCTTTTTGTAGATCATCAGGTAAATCAAGTTTTGAAACATCAAAACGTATACCAGCCTTTTTAATCCTGTCAAAGGCTTCATTAATCTGTTTTTGTGTAGCTGACATAACTATGCGCACATAACCGTCGCCGTTGTCACCAAATACATCCCCAGGGGTGAAGGCTATTTGTGCCTTGTGTAAGACATATTTAAAAAATTCGTCAGAATTGAAATCAGGCGGAATCTTTGCCCATAGATAATATGTGCCCTGAGTCGGCTTTGCATCGCTTCCTAGTTCATGTAATCTCTTTATGGCTGTATTTTTTCGCTTTCTGTATATCTGGTTTACTTTTTGAATATACCCATCTTCATCCTTAAGAGCTTCTGCGGCAGCTGTTTGTACTGGTATATAAACGCTTCCTCCCGAAAGATATTTTGCATTTAGAAGATTGTCTATATTTTCTTTTGAACTTACAGCAAATGCCACCCTTAACCCCGGCATGCTCTGGGCTTTAGAAAAAGTGTGAACCTCAAATGCCACATCTTTTGCTCCTTCTACCTGCATAATACCAACGGGCTTTTTCCCACTGTGGGTAATTTCACTGTTATCCATATCATGAATAATGAGTATGCCGTTTTCTTTTGCAAATTTTACAGCTTCTTCAAAAGTCTTTTTAGGTGCGAATGAACCAGTCGGGTTGTGTGGGTAATTCAAAATCATTATTTTGGCTTCTGTTGGCATTGCTGAAAAATCAGGCAGGTATCCGTTTTGCGGATTAAGCTTGTAAGGCACTTTTCTTAAATCGTGGCGGGTAATCAAATCATCATATAGTGAGTACCCAGGATCGGGAACAAGCACTTTATCCCCATATTCAGCATAAGCAGTAAAAATATGGTCAATTGCATCGGAAGAACCTGATGTGACCATGATTTCTTTTCTGGGGTCAATGGTTACGCCGAAACGTTTTTTAAACCAATCTGCCGCTGTGTGAAAAAAATAGCCGTCGCCTTTGGGGTTATTGTACCGGTGTGACCATAGATCGTTAACTTTGTCTTTTAGAGCCTGTTTTGCTTTTGGGGGTGGTGTTAAATCTGGGTTGCCCATAGATAGGTCTACAACAGCTCTATCTCCGTGAAGATAACGGGCTTTTCCTATTTCTGCAATATATTTTGATATTTTATAGTCACCTGAGTAAAGCCTTTTTGCCGGTTTGATTTTTTTAGTTTCCTCTTGTTTGTTTGGAGAATTTTTTGCACCGTAAAAACTTACGAGAATAAATTCTGAGCTTGTAGCCGGCAAATGGCTATACCGAGTGGTGGTATTTTTTACAGATAAATTTCTATTCTCTGAAACTGACAGATTTCTTCTATAGTTGTATATTGGGATAATTGAATGTATTTGCATATTTTTAAACACGTTTTTGGGCTTTTTCAAAAGCTTCCTGCATAAATTTTACAGGATTTTTTAGGCCAATCTTTGTAAGAAGATGATTTTCATCTTTTGCAAAAGCAATGATAGACTTTTGTCCCTGCTTTGAAACATTGGCAATCAAATTATTGTCTCTATGTTTTGAAACGTTTACTTCAAAATCTGAATTTATTACTTTGCGGATAAATTTGTCATATCCATCTAGAGCCTTAGTCCTAAGCATTGACGGCATTTTTGAAAATCTTTCATTTACTATTTGGTCTGCTGCTCTGGTTAATATCAGTTTTCCTTGAAACGATGGTTGGCTGTTGTTAGTGATTTGTGTCATAAAGCTTTCTCTCTTATTTTTGTTAGTATACAGTTTGTTAGAAGTTTGTGAAGAAAATTTTTTGTTAATTATTAAACTTTGTTTAATATATTTTTACATTGTAAATACAGTTCTTTTAACCCTTCTTCAAACGGTGTAAATTTAAAATCCGGAATTTCTTCAAGTAGTAATCCATTGCTGCCAGTGTATTCAAAGTTTAAACCATCTGTTTTGAAACTGATTGGCACGTAATATCCGCTTATTTTGTTTGTTGTTTGGGCTATTTCATAAAGTGAAATACTCTGTGAGGGGGTGATGTTTATTACTCTATTTTTAGGGAATTTTTTTATAAATATTTCTACAATTTTACAAAGGTCTTTTATGTATAGATAATCAAAAATTACGTTTTGATTAATAACAATCGGTTCTTGTTTTAAATTTTGCATAATAGCATAGGTCGGGAATCTACTTTCCTTTTCATATTTCCCAAAACAGGCGAATATATTAAGACAGAGCATATCCTTTCGTGTTTTTGTCATTTGTGCTATTTGCATTTTGGAATTTCCGTATTTATCTTTAGGTACAACCTCACCGATTTGTGATTCTTGTACTTTATGCAGATTTCTGTCTTTGGCATAAGCTGCTCCGGAACCGAATAGCAGAAGCTTTGTGTTGTCTGCTTTTGCTTCTAAAAGGTTTGTAACCATTTTTAAATTATCAGTTTCGCAGTTTTTGGGATCTGTGCAGCCTCTTACTCCGCCTGTTGAGGCACAATGTATAATAAAATCGATTTTGTTGTTAGAGAAAAAATTTTTTACACTTTCAAAGTCCGTTAGATCTAGTTCATAGCTTCTTGGACAAAAGAGAGTATATTTTTCTCCTAAATATTCTTTTAAATTTTTTCCGACAAACCCGCCGGAACCTGTAAGTAATATGTTGTTTACCATGGGTTTATGATAGCACATTATATGCATTGTGTTGTGTAAAAAAAAGTTAACAGGTAGCAAAAATTTTTTTGACCGGTTTTAGGTTTGTATGACCAATCTCTTTTTTAATTCTTCAATAAACCAATATAAATTCTCTTTTTTTAATCCGGATACCGGGTTTAAGCGTAAACCTGTGAACTTTTATGGACGCGTGGCTAGTAATGACGTATACGAAAGAAAAAATTACTGTATTGATTCTTCTTTGAGAGAAGATTTGTCATCATTAGAATATTCATATAAACAAATAAAGAGTATTCTTGATAAAAAAAATGGTGAAGGCGTAAAACGTTTGATACAGGAATCCGGACTTTTTAATACTTCTGACGGTCTGACTTTTAAAAATGTAGGTGTTCAAAAGGATAATATAGCTTTTGATGCAGGGTGTTTTAAGAATTTATCAAACACTGTTAGAATTACTCAAAAGTCACCGTCAGGAAAAGTAAAACGCGGCTGGTTGATACAGGATAATAAAGTTGTAAAAAATTATAATCCCTTAAATCCTAACGCATTATCAAATAAAGCGGAGTTTTATACTTCAGAAGAGCTTAAAAATCTTGGAATAAATGAAGAATTAAAAAACATTATTGAAGACCTTGATCCTGTTATGTTAAAGGTACGACAGCTTGTTGTTGCACGTAAAGATATGTATTTAAAAACTGAGGCACCACTCGATAGCGAAGTTCTAGAATTACTTGATAGTATAAACGAGTTGTATTCTAAGGTTTCTTGCGCTGCAGAGCAGATTCCTCAATCCACTCTTTATAAGATGAATGTTAAGTATCCTAATTATAAACAGATTTCAGGTCAATCTTCTTATACATTTCAAAATTTGGGTGGTGAAAAAGAACAGATTAATTATTCAACAATAAACAGCCTTAAATATGGCGAGTTAAAAAGAATTATTGTGTATGACTGTGAAGGGAAAATAAAAACAGGATATCTTATTAAAGATAATAAAATTGTTTCAAATTTCAATCCCCAAAATCCAACAATTTTGCCTGAAAAATTTTATTATGCTGATGAGAATGATGTTAAAAATCAGGAATATTCAAAAGACCTGCCAAAATATTTACAAATGTATGAGAAGGAGTTGTCTACTTATCTGGAATTTCTCACACCTGACAATAAACCAGGCATACTTGTTAAAGAATATGCAGACACAATGGATTCTATTTGTAAAAAATTTGAATCTATAGAAACAATGTTTGCCAAAATGAGTAATGTTCTTGTGTCACATACAAAAACACAGTATGACGATTATGTTAATCTTGCAGGTAAACGCGGTTATACATTTAGAAAGACAGGACGTTCTGGAGAAAATCTAAATATAATGCGCTGCAACACCAGACAGAACAGCAACATTATGAAAATTTCAGTTATCGATGATCAAGGTGATATAAAGGATTTTTTACTTGTCCAAAATGGTAACGTTATAAGCAATTTTAATCCAAAATACCCAACACTCATCCCTCCTGTTCTTAAGTTTTATAACCAGCAGGATCTGGATAATTTGTCAGCTTTAAGTTATCTTGTACCGCTTAATGAAAAAATGACTGATTTTGAAAAATTTGTCTGTACGACGCTTGAGAATAAGGAAAAAAACAAAAAAATAAGAATGCAGAGAGAGTTAATGGCTGAAAAAAACAGCAGGAATATTCAACCTGAAAAGTTGTCTGATTCTTCTTATAAAAAGCTTTTAAGAGAGTGTCAAAATGATTTTAAAAAAGGTATTTTAGAGCTAAAGAGGGATAAAGCTTCAAAAGAAAACTTTATTAAAATTTTAGATGATATTCGCAATAAAGTGGAAAATTATTTCAGTGATTAATTTCACAATTTGTTTTTGATTTGTCACAATTTTGTGTTTGTTGTATTTAGTGCGTGGTATAATTGTCTTATAGAAAGAGTAGAAGAAGGGTACTATGTATAATCCAAAATCACATAAGGCAGAAGAGTTTATCTGCCATGAAGAAGTTTTAGACACTTTAGAATATGCAGCAAAAAACAAAAATAATGTTGCAGTCATCGATAAGATTTTAGAAAAGGCAAAACTTAAAAAAGGTTTGACCCACCGTGAAGCTGCGGTATTGTTGGATTGCGAGATTGAAGAAAAAAACAAAGAAATTTTTGACCTTGCAATGGAGATTAAACAGGATTATTATGGCAACAGAATAGTTCTGTTTGCGCCTTTGTATTTGTCTAATTATTGTGTAAACGGCTGTGTATATTGTCCTTATCACCATCAGAACAAACATATCCCCAGAAGAAAACTCTCTCAGGAAGAAATCAGAAACGAAGTAATTGCGCTTCAGGATATGGGGCACAAAAGGCTCGCAATCGAATCGGGTGAAGATCCCGTTAACAATCCGATTGAATACATATTAGAATCTTTAAAAACAATATATTCAGTAAAACATAAAAACGGCGCAATCCGTCGTGTAAACGTGAATATCGCCGCTACAAGCGTTGAAAATTACAAAAAACTTCATGAGGCGGGAATCGGAACTTATGTACTGTTTCAGGAAACTTATAACAAAGAAACATACGAAAGGCTCCACCCGACAGGCCCTAAACATAACTATGCATACCACACAGAAGCAATGGACAGAGCAATGGAAGCTGGTATTGATGACGTAAGTCTCGGAGTATTGTTCGGTCTGGAATTATACAGATACGAATTTACCGCATTAATGATGCATGCAGAGCACCTTGAAGCTGCATTCGGTGTAGGTCCTCATGCGATAAGCGTTCCGCGTATTAAAAAGGCTGATGATATTGACCCGAGCGCTTTTGATAACGGCATTGATGACGATACGTTTGCCAAAATAGTTGCCTGCATACGTATTGCAACACCTTATACAGGCATGATTATTTCAACCAGAGAATCCGAACAATGCAGGGAAAGATTATTAAAGCTGGGTATTTCTCAAATGTCAGGCGGTTCAAAAACAAGTGTCGGCGGGTACTTTAACCCTATGCCCGACAGCGAGGATTCGGCTCAGTTTGATATCTCGGACAGACGTCCGCTTGACGAGGTTATAAAATGGCTTATGGAACTGGGGTATTTGCCGAGCTTCTGCACTGCATGTTATCGTGCGGGCAGAACGGGGGAAAGGTTTATGGAAGTTTGCAAACAGCAGCAAATCCATAACTTCTGTCATCCTAATGCCATTATTACGTTGAAAGAGTATTTGGAAGACTATGCTTCACCGGAGACAAAGGCTCTCGGAGAAAAGTTTATTCAACATGAGATGGAAATACTTGAAAGCGGTGAAAAAGTTAAAGCTGCGGTAGAGGAAGACCTTGTAAAAATCGAACACGGCGAACGTGATTTCAGATTTTAGTTTTCGCTAATTCTAAATTATCCAACGCAAAGACCTTTTTAAGTCGTTTATGTTCAGAATTTGAGCAATTATTCCTTTTGCTTTGTTATGTTTACCTTGTATAAACTCTCGGCAGCCGTACTCTTAGTGCACAGGTAAGCTCATAGTGGATTGTGCCTAAAATTTGAGCCCATTCATCAATGGCAATGCATTCATTCCCATCTTTTCCGATAAGGGTTATAATATCACCCTCTTGTGCATCACAATCCGTTATGTCAAACATCATCTGATCCATAGTTATGTTGCCGATTTGTTTTACCTTTTTGCCGTTAATTATGCCGTATATTTTGTTGGATAGACCTCTAAATACACCGTCGGCATAGCCTATCGGGATTGTCGCAATTTTTGTTTCTTTTGTTGTTTCAAAGGTGTGGCAATAACTGACCCCCTCATCTTTTTGGGCAATATGTATGTTCGTTATTCTTCCCTTTAAAGACATTGCAGGTTTCAAATCAGGTTTTGGTGTTCCTTGTGTTAAATCAGGCTGAAGCCCGTATATACCGATTCCCACGCGCACCATAGTGTTGTCAAAATCCTGGTAGCAAACAGTTCCCGCTGTGTTATTGCAGTGAACAAGCAGTCCTGTCGTGTCAACGGAATCTATAACGCTTTTGAATTTTTCATACTGCCTATATGCGTATGATTCCACCTCTGCGGTTGCAAAGTGAGTGAATATCCCTTCAAGCTGTATAAAATCACAATTTTGGATTTTCTTTATAAAATCAACTGCATTTTCAGGTCGTACGCCTATTCTGTTCATTCCCGTGTCTATTTTTACGTGGACTTTGGGTTTTATTTTCAGCTTGTCATAAGTTTGTTTGCAGGCTTCTATGTGTTCGTCCGAGAATACTGAAATTGATATGTTATTTTTTGCTGCTCTGTCAAAAGACCATACGGGCACTGCACCGAGAACAAGAATAGGTGCGTTAATTTCCGCTTCTCTAAGCTGCAGCCCTTCGTCTATGGAAGATACTCCGAGAAAGTCAACGCCCGAAGCCAGCAATACAGGTGCAATCATTACCGCTCCGTGACCGTATGCGTCTGCCTTTACTACGGCAAAGAGCTTTGTATTCGGTTTTAAATATTTTTTAAATTCGAGAATATTGTGTTCTATACAATCCAGATTAACCTCGACCCAGGCGTCGCGGTGTGTGTTTAGAAAAGATGTTCTGTTGAATTTTTTCACAACTGCTCCGTAAAAAGTTTTGCGTATTCGTAACTTAAATTTTATCTCAAAAAATAAATCATGATAAAATTTATTTATAGATTTGTATATAATGAGGTGTTTTTATGAAGTATGCTGTAATTTCTGATATCCACGGTAATATGGAGGCACTGGATGCTGTTTTGAAAGATATTGAAACAGCAGAGCAGGCGGATAAAATACTTTGCCTTGGCGACCTTGCCATGGCGGGACCTGAACCCGCAGCTGCAGTGGATAGAGTAATGGAACTTGTTAAAGCAGGCAAAGTTGTTTGTATTCAAGGAAACACGGATAAAATGATTGCTGATTTTAACGATGATATCCTGAAAAGTTTGCAATCCAAAAACGAAATTATGGCAAACGCTCTGCAGGCTGATGTTAAAGCTTTAAACGACGAACAAAAAGACTTTCTTAAAAATTTACCCGTGAATCATGAGTTCAGTTATTTAAATACCAAAATTCTTATGGTGCACGGCTCTCCTAGAAAAAATGACGAAAACATTTTTCCCGAAATGCCTATGTCTGAAATTGAAGAAATGGTAAAAGATACTGACGCCGATATTATTCTTTGCGGGCACACGCACGTACCCTGCGGATATCAGACGGAAAGCAGAAAAACAATCGTTAACGACGGAAGTGTCGGAAGACCATTCAGCGAAGAACCAAAAGCCTGCTATGCAGTGCTCGATATCGGTATGGGATGTGTTTCCGTCAGACACAAACATATTGCCTATGATGTTGATACGGCTTCCAAAAAACTTCTTTCAAGAGGTTTTGACGGCTCCGATAAATTGGCTAAAATGCTGATTCACGCTACATCAAGGTATCCGCAATAATTTGAGGGTTGAATATGATAGAACGCTATAGTTTAAAAGAAATGAAAGATATATGGGAATTGGAATCAAAGTTCAATTTCTATTTGCAGGTGGAACTCGCTGTTTGCGAGGCTTATAACGAAATAGGCAAAATCAGCGATGAAGATTTGGATACAATAAAAAAGAAAGCGTCTTTCAGTCTTGAGCGTATTGATGAAATCGAAAAAGAGGTCGGACACGACGTTATCGCATTTTTAACGAACGTAAACGAAAATGTCGGAGAGGCTTCAAGGTTTATACATATGGGTATGACAAGCTCCGATGTTATAGATACGGCTTTTGCGCTTCAAATCAAAAAATCCTCGGAAATTATTTTAAAGGATTTGGACAAGGTTATACAAACAATAAAAGACAAAGCCTCAGAACATCGGGACACCGTATGCATCGGCAGGTCACACGGTGTTCACGCAGAACCTATGACCTTCGGTGTTAAACTCTGCAGCTGGCTGGACAATTTCCAGCGGGCAAAGAAACGATTTGAAACTGCGCTTGAAGATATCTCTGTAGGACAAATCTCAGGACCTGTCGGTACTTACAGCAATATCTCTCCCGAGATTGAAGAAATTACCTGCAAAAAACTCGGACTTGCTCCAGCTAAAATTTCCACTCAGGTTATATCACGCGACAGGCATGCGTATTTTATGCAGGCTCTGGCGCTTATTGCCTGTGCAATCGAGCAGTGCGCCGTTGAAATAAGACATCTGCAAAGAACAGAGGTTTTAGAGGTTGAAGAGGCTTTTAAAAAAGGACAAAAAGGCTCTTCCGCAATGCCTCACAAAAAGAATCCCATATCCTCCGAAAATCTTTCGGGTCTGGCAAGGATAGTAAAGAGCAACTCTGTTGCCGCTTTGGATAATATAGCCCTGTGGCACGAAAGAGATATCTCTCACAGCTCCGTTGAAAGAGTTATTTTCCCTGATTCGTGCATACTGATTGATTATATGCTCAATCGCTTTAACAGGGTTGTAGAGGGGCTTGTCGTGCACAAAGACAATATGCTCAAGAATACCTCGCTATACGGCGGTATTGTTTATTCTCAAAGAGTTTTGCTTGCATTAACGGAAAAGGGAATGACCAGAGAGCAGGCTTATGCCATAGTGCAGCGTAATGCTCTTGACGCTTTTAACAAACCAGACGGCAACTTTAAACGGAACCTTTTGAATGACCGAGAAGTTACGTCGACCTTGAGCGAAGAAGAAATTGAAAATTGTTTTGATTCGGCGTATTATTTGAGAAATGTCTGTGAAATATACGAAAGATTCGGTGTATAAGTGAGGTATGGGCAAGGGCTTGAGGTAATTAATGGGTTGTTTAAAGTTATTGATAAAAATTGTCATAATTATATTTGCGATAATCGGCTTTCGAGCAACGGGCTGCTGGGATTGGTGTGTTAAAACTTTTCACCTTAACGAAAAACCGTCTCAAGAGTCAATGATAGAAAAAAGCCGCGATGTCGCCGATTTTTCGGCCATTCCTGATGAATATGAAATCGCAAAATCCGCAAATATACTGGGCTACAGGGCTGTAATTGCCGAACATGATGCTACGGGGCAAAAGTTTGCAGTCGTAAACGAGAACAAGGGGCTGAAAATTACAAAGCAGGATTTCAAAGACGGTTCTCTCAAAAAAAAAATCGATGGTGTAAACAAAAAACTCGAGTATCAATATATCCATGTTGAAAATTTTAAAATTTTAAAACAGGGCAATATGAAAGCAATGGGGCAGACCGTTCCGTATGCTCAGTTTCAGGCTGATGTAACAAACCTCCCCGTCAAAACGTTGCGCGGTATAATAGCTGTTGCACAGGATAATGAAGGCAAGAGCAAAATACTCGTGTCCGCCAACGAGCAGGGAAAGTATTCACAAATAATCGCTGAACAGTTTTTTAAAAAGGTTAAATTGAGCGAAAGTTCGGCTTCAACAAAAGAAAAGAGTAAAAATAAAGATACAGAAAAAGAAAAGGCTACAACAGAGGATACATTAAAAGATAAAGCAGTAGCTCAAACTAAACAAAAACTCGAAGAAGCCGCACAAAAAGCAAAAGAGATTGCTCAAGAGAAAATAAAAACAGAAAAAAATGACAAATAAAATTTATGAAAAGTATATGAAAAAATG
>CALVAT010000040.1 GCA_944325565.1 Candidatus Gastranaerophilales bacterium | reverse complement strand
ATCTTATTCAAAATGCGATGAAGGCTGATTTCAGCTGGGACAAAAGTGCGCAAAAATATGTTGATGCTTACAAAGAAACTTGCGGAAAATAACAAAAGGGTGTTATTTTTTATCTTGAATTGTAAGTTCCATATTTAGAGCCTGGGCAATTATTTTCATTTCTGAGTATCTTATTGTATTTGCTCTCAATTTTTTAGAAAGCGAATCAAGAGAATACTTTTTATTTGTATGTTTTGACAGATACTCGGCCAGATATGTCAGTGTCAGGCCTTTTTGTGCCGCAAGCATTTTTACTTCATTTATAGCGTTCATAATCTATTATTATAAGTTATGCGCTATTTGTAGAAATATAGTGCTATAAAAATCTTGACATTTATAGCTAATATATTCTAATATTAGAATATATTAGCTATATAAATAAAGGAATGTTGCTTATGGATAAGCACAATCAGATGCAAAAATTATATAATGAAGAATTTCATTTATTTTTTCAAACAAAATTTGTTAATCAAGATGTTATGAATGCTTTTTATCTGGTATTCAAAGAAACTCTTATTAATTTTACCCATACATATATTAAATTTACACTGATACTGGATAGTTTAAAAAAAATAAAACTAAATATAAATATTTATAAGGGGTTATCGCAAGAAACCAAAATAAATATAACAAAAAATATAAAGTTACTTGAACATATTTGTTATAAGATTGAATGCATTTTGGATATAATATGCAATCATATCCGGTTATAGTGTAAATTATTTGGATATGAATTTTTTTTAAAGTGTTGAATCGTATTTTAATACACAAAAAACCCGCATAAATTATATGCGGGTCTTTATTATAAAACAATCAGGTTTAAACTTTTAAAACAAACCCGCCGTTGTCGGCATTTTGGATTGCATTTTCGTTCATTTTTGCTCTGAGATTTTTAATGTATTTGTATACATAATCTCTTGGCAAATCCAGTACCTGTGCGAGTTCTTTTGCATAAACAATATGGTTTTTGTTGTTTAAAAAGTGTTCGTAAACAGCCTGTTCTCTTGGGGTAAGATTCTTTTTGAAAGTTACCGCAACTTCTTCTGTTACAATAGAAGCCTGCGGAGCTGCAGGTTGTACAGAAGTTTTGACAGCTGCTTTTGGTGCAGATTTTGTTTTTATTGCAGGCTTAACTTCTTTAACAGAAGCCTTTTTAGTTTCTGCTGCTTTTGCAGCCGGTTTTTCTGTTTTAATTGCCGGTTTTGGTTTGTTAATAGCTTTTCTTAAATCTCTTTCAAGTTTAATTTCTTTTTCTCTGTCAAAAGATTGTTGAGCCAGCGAGCTTATTCTTTCTGCTTTAAAATTGCTTTGAGAAATAGTAGTATCTTCGTTTGTTACATATCTAACTTCTGAGGAATGGTGTTTGTAAACCATATCTACCATATCGTTAGTTTCTTTCTCCTCATTTATTACTTTGCCCAATCTCTTGGCGTATTCTTCCAAAGTAATTTTTTCCAAAGAGCCTCTCCATTGTTTGATTTCTTCTTTGGTCAAATAATCCGGCATATTAATAAATCTCCTTGACTAATATATATAATAACTATTCCTTAACCCTGAGGTGGTTTGAATAAGCAGATGAACCATTCCGTCTGCAAAAATAAATTTTATCTTTCTCAACTTACCAATGGGGTTCAAGTTATGTATAATTTAGCATGAAATTTATAAAAAAATCTCAAAATATGTAGCAATATTTACAATGTAAATTTATTTGTTTAGCAGTTGATTTTTTGTTTTTTCGCGGGCAATTTTATCCTGTTCAAGAATTTGTTCAAGCGACGGATTTAAAATATTATTATGCTCTGACATTATTTTTTTTGTTATTTCGTAAATTTCCCACAGCGAAATTTTTCCGTTTAAAAACATAAATACTGCTTCTTCGTTTGCCGCATTCATAACCGCCGGCAGCGTACCGCCCTGTTTCCCCGCTTCAAATGCAAGTTTTAAACACGGAAATTTTTCTAAATCTGGTGCTTCAAAATCCAGCCTTCCAGCTTTTATAAAATCAAAATTTCTTGTTTCAATACCTTCATATCTGTGCGGGTAGGTTAAGGTGTATTGAATCGGAATGTGCATTGAAGGAAAACCTAATTGTGCAATGACACTTCCGTCAACGTATTCGACTGCGCTGTGTACAATGCTTTGAGGGTGTACAACCACCTGAATTTTTTCATAAGGCATATTAAAAAGATGATGAGCTTCTATAACCTCAAGCCCTTTGTTCATCAAGGTAGCTGAGTCTATGGTGATTTTTTTGCCCATATTCCATCTGGGGTGGTGAAGTGTTTCTTCAACGGTTGCGTTTTTTATGTCATCAATTGTTTTGTTTCTGAAAGGCCCGCCCGAGGCTGTTATAATAAGTTTTTCAACTTCTTCTCTATTGGAAAGGCACTGGTGTATAGCTCCGTGTTCGGAATCAACGGGAAGAATTTTTACTCCGTTTTCTTTTGCCTTTGCCATAACAATATCACCGGCCATAACAAGAGTTTCTTTGTTAGCAAGTGCGACATCTATTTTGTTTTCTATAGCCGCAAGTGTCGGTTTTAAGCCTGTTTTGCCCGAAACTGAAACTAAAATTCTCTCATTTGTTTTATCAGAAGCGACTTCAATCAACCCTTCGTCACCGTATAGAACGTTTAGTTTAGGGAATTCTTTTTTTAATAACAGGGCATTTTGTTGCGATTTTACACAGACATTTTCAGGATTTAAAATTTTTATTTGTTTTCGCAGTTCATCGATATTGTCCCCGCCGCAGATTGAAACAATATCAAAATAGTCAGGCATTTTTTGGATAACTTCTACAGCCTGTCTTCCGATTGAACCTGTTGAACCTAAGATTGAAATTTTCATAATTTTCCCTGAATAAAATCTCTTTTGTCTGCAATTAAATTATAAAATAAATAGACTAAAAGGGAATTTGTTAACGATTTGTTTAAAGAGGGAAATTTATTTTCTTTTTTCTATCAATAAATCATAACCCAGATAATTACAAATAAATCTCAATTCATCAAGACGAAGCCTGTTGTTTTTTAATTTGTTTGATAAATTAGGCCAGACTTTAGTCTACCGTTAACACTGTCATTCTGAAGCATCAGGCTTTTGGGGCGAATATTAATCGTTTGTGTTCAGAATCTGAACAATGGAGGAATCTGTTTTTGTTTGTTGCGTAAAATACGTTTTTCTTTTCTTTGATACTTTTCTTTCTTTTTTGCGACGAAAAGAAAGAAAAGTATCGCAAAAGAAAGAAAAAGACGCTAATCAAAAAACACTGTAAATTTTTAGAATAAATTTTGCATCCACTTCACTACGTTACGGTCTGTCAAAATTTACCCTAAAAACTAACAGTGTTTAGTCGTACTCCAGCGGCAGAGCCGCTTACACCGCTTACGCGGTAAAGTATCTTGATTAATTTTTTATCAACAATAACGACTCACAAGGCAAGCCGTGGATATAATATAATCCGCCATCCTGATATGTCAGAGCCGTATATCCAGTGTGCTGAAATCTCACCCGACTCCCGTAATTTTTAATAAAAACCGCAATTGATTAAGCTATGTAAAGCTGTGCAGTTCTTTGTTTGACCCTGAAATACCTTTGATTTAACATGTTTCTAATCTCGGAGAGTCACCCGGGTGTATTATGAAAGGGAACATAACAAAATGACATCAAAAAGATTTCTTTTTACGTCAGAGTCAGTAACGGAAGGGCACCCCGATAAAGTGTGCGACCAGATTTCTGACGCAATTCTGGATGAATTTCTTACAAAAGACAAAAGCTCAAGAGTAGCTGCCGAAACTACGGTAACAACAGGCATGGCGCTTGTTTGCGGAGAAATTACATCCGACTGCTACGTGGATATCCCCGCAGTAGTAAGAAATACTATTAAAAATATCGGTTACGCAGGTGCCGAAGGCGGCGGTTTTGATTACAAAAACTGTGCCGTATTGACCTCTATTGACGAACAGTCTACAGATATCGCAGGCGGCGTAAACAAGGCTCTTGAATCAAGAAGCGACAACGCTGACACTTCTTCTTCAGAAACCGAAAACGTCGGCGCAGGCGATCAGGGTATTATGTTCGGTTTCGCTTGTGATGAAACTCCGGAACTTATGCCTTTACCTATCAGCCTTGCACACAGACTTGCACACAGACTTGCTCAGGTTAGAAAAAACGGTTCTCTGGGCTATTTAAGACCGGACGGAAAATCTCAGGTTACTGTTGAATACGTTGACGGCAGACCGTCAAGAATCGATACAATCGTTCTTTCAACACAACACGACCCTGAAATCAAAGGCGTTTCTGACAACAAAGAAGTTCAGGAAATTATAAGACAGGATTTAATCGAAAAAGTTATTAACCCTGTTTTCGAAAACGACGCTATTAAACCTGATGCAAATACAAAATACTTAATCAACCCGTCAGGCAGATTCGTAATCGGCGGCCCTCAAGGTGACGCTGGTTTGACAGGAAGAAAAATCATCGTAGATACTTACGGCGGTTATTCACGTCACGGCGGCGGTGCTTTCTCGGGTAAAGATCCTACAAAAGTTGACCGTTCTGCTGCTTATGCTGCACGTTATGTTGCTAAAAACATCGTTGCTGCAGGCCTTGCTCAAAAATGCGAAGTTGAACTCGGTTACGCTATCGGTGTTGCTCAGCCTGTTTCTGTTATGGTTGATACTTTTGGCACAGGTGTTATTTCTGATGATGAAATTTCTAACCTTGTTCAAGCAAACTTTGACCTCAGACCTGCTGCAATTATCAAGCAGTTTGACCTGAGAGGATTGCCTGCTAAAAACGGCGGTAAATTCTATCAGCTGCTTGCTGCATACGGCCATATGGGCAGAACTGATATCGATGTTCCATGGGAACACACTGATAAGGCTGCTCAATTAAAAGAGCAGGCGGGTTTAAGCTGCTGCGGCTGCAAGTAAGATAATTTGCAAACAAAAACCGGTCGAAATATTAAAAAATCGACCGGTTTTTTTAATATTTTTAATAAAGATTCATTATTTTTGCTAATTTTTTGGTATTTTTGGCTAATAAATGGTACTATATTTAAAAAACATTATTATTTTGGAGTAAAAACTAAAACATGGGCGGTACTGAAACTCAACAGCAAACAAATACTAATATATTAACAGGGGCGCAGATTTTTCTGGAATGTTTGAAAAAAGAAGGTGTGAAAGATATTTTCGGCTACCCCGGCGGTGTAATCCTTTCTATATATGAAGCTTTATATAACGACCACGATATAAAACATTACCTAGTCCGACATGAGCAGGCTGCCGTGCACGCAGCAGAAGGCTATGCACGTGTTACGGGCAAACCGGGGGTCGTTCTTGTCACCTCGGGGCCGGGGGCAACGAATTGTATTACAGGTATTGCAAACGCCTACTATGATGGTTATCCCGTAGTTGTGTTTACTGGACAGGTAGGTATAAACCAGATAGGCAACGATGCTTTTCAGGAGGCCGATATCATAGGCATAACACGCTCCTGCTGCAAGCATAACTATCTTATAAAAGATGTTAAAGATATGCCAAGAATTATTAAAGAGGCATTTCATATTGCCACTACGGGCAAACCGGGGCCTGTTGTCGTCGATATGCCAAAAGATGTTTTAACAGCGTCAACGGAATTTATCTGGCCTGAAAATATTAAACTTCCCGGTTACAACCCTAACTACAACGGCCACCCGAAACAGACCTCAAAAGCGCTTGAACTTTTGTGTGATGCGGAAAGACCTGTTATTATTGCAGGCGGAGGGATTGTGGCGTCCGAAGCTATGGAAGAATTAAAACAACTTGCTGACAAACTCCACGTGCCCGTTGCAAACACGCTTATGGCAAAAGGCGTTTACTCCGAAAACGATGAAAAATCGCTCGGTATGCTCGGTATGCACGGAAATTTTTGGGCAAACCACGCTGTCACAAACTGTGATGTACTCTTTGCAATAGGTACACGTTTTAATGACAGGATAACAGGCTGTTTGAAACGTTTTGCCAGAGATGCACAAATTATACACGTTGATATTGACCCCTGCTCTATTAACAAAAACGTCAAGGTCGATATCCCTATTATCGGGGATGCAAAAAATGTCTTGAAAGCTATGCTGGAAGATTTTGATAATAATAATTATGAAATCCATTACGAAGTAAAACAATCATGGCTTGAGCAGATTAACGAATGGAAAAACAAACGCCCCAAAATTGAACCGCATACCGATAAATTGAGTTCTATTACTGTGATACAGAAAATATATGAATACACAAAGGATTTTGACCCTGTTGTGACAACAGAAGTCGGACAGCACCAGATGTGGGCTGCTCAAAAATGGAAATGTGATAAACCCAGAAGATTTATCACCTCGGGCGGGCTCGGTACAATGGGATTCGGCTTCCCTGCTGCAATGGGTATAGCTGTTGCGGACAAAGACAGACTAGTTATAAACATAGCAGGCGACGGCAGTATCCAGATGAATATTCAGGAGCTTGCCACCTGCGTGCAGTATAATTTGCCTGTTATTAACATAATCATTAACAACGGATATCTCGGAATGGTGCGCCAGTGGCAGGAAAAACTGTACCATCAGCATTATTCGGAAACCAGAATTCCGGGGCCGGATTTTGTTAAAGTGGCGGAAGCATACGGTGCAAGGGGATTCCGTATTACAAAAGAAGAAGAAATTGTTCCTGTGCTTAAACAGGCTATTGAATGCAAACAGCCTGTGTTTATAGATGTTGTGGTTGATGAGTACGAAATGGTTTATCCGTGGGTGCTTGCGGGAAATCCTATCAACAAAATGCTGATGTCAAACAACTGTCCTGTTAATTAGTGTCAAAGGTTTAAAGATGAATAACAACAATAACAATAAAAATCATGTAATATCAGTGCTTGTAAAAGATGAGGCCGGTATAGTTTCACGCGTAAGCGGTCTGTTTTCGGGCAGGGGATATAATATCGAAAGCATTACCGCCGCACAAACAAGCGAAAAGGGCTATGCACGTATCACCATAGAAACCTCGGGCGGGGACGAAAACGTCATTGAGCAAATTACAAAGCAGCTCAACAGACTGATTCCTGTTTTGAAGGTTGTTGACCTCGGGGATGTTGAATCTATCGAGCGCGAATTAATTTTGTGCAAGGTTATTGCAAAAGATGAAGACCGCTCCGAGATTTTAAGAATTGCAGAGATTTTTAACGCAAAAATTATTGACGTTACACAAAGAACCTACACGCTTGAAGCAATAGGCGACGAAAGACAGATACGTTCTTTAATCGAGCTTTTAAGACCTATCGGTATTAAAGAGCTTGTGCGCTCCGGCAAGGTCGGAATCACCCGTTCTAACCAGTTCACTGGCGTAAAAACGGAGTAAATCCATGGTTGAGATTGCCTTCATCCCTATAGATAACAGACCCGTCTGCTATACGCTGGCACAACAGATTGCGGATATGGACTGCCATTTACATTTGCATCTGCCGGATAGAAGCCTGCTTGGGGATTTAACAAAACAGGCTGATATAGATGGGATTTTAAACTGGCTTGAAAACCTGCATGAGGTGGATAAGGTCGTTGTGTCGCTTGATACAATTGCCTACGGCGGGCTGATTCCGTCACGCAGATGTTCTGATGATTACGAAAAAATCGTTGAACGCATTGAACGTTTTAAAGAAATTTTGAACAAAAAACATTCCGAAGTTTTTGCATTTTCAAGCATAATGCGTATTTCTAACAACAACTGCAACGAAGAAGAAAAAGAGTACTGGAGCCTTTACGGCAAAAAGATATTTAAATACTCTTATGACTACCACAAAAACGGCTTTGCTAAGACCGATGTCCCGTCAGAAATTCTTGACGATTACCTTAAAACAAGAAACAGAAACTTTGACATCAACAAACTGTATATAAAATGGTCTGAGGAGCACTTTTTTAATACCCTTGTGTTTTCAAAAGACGACTGTGCTCAATACGGGCTCAATGTTACGGAAGCCAAGGTACTGAATGTTAATATACTAGCAAACAAACTCAACGCACTGATAAAAACCGGTGCCGACGAAATTCCGCTGACGCTGCTTGCACGTGCGATGACAGAGGGAAGGCACATAAAAATTGCGCCTGTATTTACTCAAAAGGATTATACGGACAAAATTTCAAAGTACGAAGATGTTTCCGTTTACGAATCTGTAAAAGGACAGATTGAACTTGCTGGCTGCGAGGTTTGTGAAAATCCCGATGATGCCGATATTGTAATGATTGTGAATAACTTTAAAGACGAGCAGGGCGAGCTTGTTATGGGGGTTGATGTTGAAGGTTTTGGCGGCAAAATCGAAATACCTCAAAAACCCTATCTAATAGTCGATATCTTGAATGCCAACGGTGCTGATAATGCTTTTGTAAAACAGTTTTTGGAAACCAAAATCGATTGGGATAATTTTCTCGGGTATGCGGGCTGGAATACAACAGGCAACTCTTTAGGCAGCGCTCTGTGCTGTGCTCTGGTTAAGTATTGTGCAAAAGAGCCAGACATTACTTCTTTTAAAAAGGTTCAGATGATTCGTTTTCTTGATGACTGGGCTTATCAGGCAAATGTAAGAAAGCTTCTTAAATCACGGTTAAAAGAAATAAGTGTCGAAGAACTGGAAAAAGAAATGAAACCGTATGAAGGATTTTTAAAAGAAAAATTTGATGTAGAATTTAACGGGATAAAGTATTCTTATCCGTGGAACAGATTTTTTGAAATAGAGGCAGATATATTATGACAAAAGATATTAACACTTTAAGAAACGAAAACGAACTTATCGATTTATTTTGTACTTTAGCGCAAATTCCTTCTCCTTCAGGTGAAGAAGACAATGTGTCGGCTAAGATTGTTGAAATTTTAACTAACGCAGGTATATACGCAAAAGAAGACCATTTTAAAAACGTAAGGGCAAAAATCCCTGCAACAAATCCGAACAAAAAGCCTATTCTACTCTCGGCTCATATGGATGTTGTGGGTGACGCTTCGCCAGTAAATATAAGGATTTCTCAAGACGGTCAGTTTATAGAAACAGATAAATCAAGACCTCTTGGCTCGGATGACAAAGTGGGCGTTGCGGCTGCAATGTATCTGGCTTTGAACCTTGTTAAAAACCCTGATATGGTGCAAGGCGGCCACGGCGGGCTTGAGCTTGTGTTTACAAAAGACGAAGAACAAAACATGACCGGTATACATAATGTAAAATTTGACGAGATAGATTCCGAGTATGTTCTTGTGCTTGATGCGGACAAACTCGGACAGATTCAGATTTCAGGCGCAAGCTATACCAACGGAACACTGCGTGTAACAAGCTTAAAAGGCGGTCATTCGGGTATTGATATAGGCGATAAAACAAGATTGAATGCCGTAAAACTTATTGCGGAACTTGTGAACGAAATTCCGCAGGGCGAGTACAAACGTGATGAATACGGCACGGTTACTTCTATTAACATAGGCTGTATAGTAGGCGGCGGGGTTGAACCGGTTATACAAAAGATTTCTCAAAAAGGAATCAAGGCAGAAAGCTACATAGAATACGTTGCCGACAACTGCCTGACAAACATAATCAACACAAAAGCCATGGCTAAATATTCTATCAGAAGTTCTGAAGAAGCAAACGAAAATCAGCTTATAGAAGATATAAAACAAATTGTCGAAAAATTTAATGAAAAGTATAAAGGGCTTGCGGTTGCCGAATTTGAAGCAAAATCAAAGATGAAGGCGTTTGAAAAATCAGGCGATGAAACAATACAAAAAATTTGTGTTCAGGCCTGTGACAATATCGGCATAAATGGTGATGTTTCCTCTTTCCATGCAGGAGCGGAAACCCATATTTACGCTCATGAAAAAAATAAACACGGACAAATTTTAAAACCCTATCTGCTCGGGCTGGCTGATATTTATAACATGCACTCAAGTGATGAGATGGTTAACATAGAATCCTTTTTGAAGGGTTATGAATTTTTGAAAGAATCCTTTATAATTTATAATAAATAAGGAGTGTGCAATATGAAAAAATTGTCTTTACTTATAATACCGGTTCTTGCCGCGGTGACGGCCATACCTGCTTTTTGTGCTATGAATATGAACAAAGGAAAGCTCGAAGACAGTATAAAAAACTGCTCATATTTTCGTACTTCTTCTTTTATTGAACAAAGAGGCGAAAAGTATAAGGTAAAATTTAACGAAAAAATTGAAGGCTATGTGAACGGCAAATGCCGTTATGTGACGGAATTACATTATCAAGACGGCCGAGCAACCGGAAAGATTTGTGATCTGGATGCAAATCAACTGTATCTGCTTCAACAGAGCAAGGCAAATCCTAAACGCAGCAATTCTTTTGAAACTGTTAAATGTGAAAGTTATAATCTTATAAATAATCAATGGGTAAAAGACCCGAGAGGAACCACTCTGGCTATCCCGAGATAAAATACGAAGCAGCTGGAGCAGTCAGTTGTGCATATTTGATGTGTAACTCTAAAAAAGTAGTTGATGAGTAGAAAACATATCAATTTTTTATGAAAAATGTCGGATTAAAAAGTATGATTTATGCATTATTTGCAACCCATTCTTTGACGCAAAGAACGGGTTGCACCCAAGAAACTTCCGACCTGCTGTTCCGTTCATACATAAAGTAAATTAAACCCGAGTCTCATAACTCGCAGCCCAAATTGCCGCCAAAATTGTAAATAACAAAACCTATTTATTAAAAATAATTACGGGCCGCTCAAACAAATGAGACTAATTGTTGTTTAATCAACTTTCTGTAATTCACTTCACAAAGGTCGGATATGATACTGTATACATAAATATATTGTTTTTATCTTAAAATGTCCTACTGACCGACACTTCATATTTGTCTAACATTTGTTCTTTAACTTTAGGTCTGAAGTGTATCATCTGAACCAATATTCCTACAATTTAACAAATTGCCCCGTATTTATATTTTTAGTAAAATTGTTTACGACTGAAAATAGACAATGCGGGGTAGTTTCTTGAAAGCATTAACACTAAAAGCCACGGCTGTCGGCAGCCTTCCTCACAAAAATCCTGAAGAAGCCATAGATTTAATTTTTAACGAATTTAGCGAAATCCCTTTCTGGCCGCAGCTGTCAGGAGTGGACAAACACGAGGAAATGACTGTTCAATATATTCAGGGAATCCCCGGTATTGTTTACGATGAAAAAAACTGCAAGTACTATTATGATTCTCAGTCGGATGAGTTTTTTGAAGCGCTTGAAGAATTTTTTATGGACTACGAGGCAATAGTCAATGAAAAAGATTTTACAAACCTCGATAAATACGCAATAACAAGCCCCTTTACCTCTGCAATCCCTCTGTATCTGGAGAGGTTTAAAGCGGGAAACTATGATTTTGCAAAATGCCATATCATAGGGCCTTTTACATGGGGCACGAGCCTTTGTGACGAAAACAATCTGTGTGCTTTTTACGATGAAACTTATAGAGAAGTACTTATAAAAGGTTTGACGCTGAAAGCTATATGGCAAATTCAACAGATTAAAAAGGCTAACCCCGATGCTGTGGCGATAATGTTTATGGATGAGCCTGTGATGTCGCAGTTCGGTACATCAGCGTTTATTACGGTTAAAAAAGAAGAGGTTATAGAGGCGCTTGGCGAAATTGCAAATGTTTTAAAAGATTTTGGGGCTTTATGCGCCGTGCACTGCTGCGGAAAATCTGACTGGTCTGTTTTGATTGATGCCGGTGTTGATATAATAAATTTTGACGCTTATGCTTATTCAAAGAGCCTCGGAGCTTATGCTAACGAAATGGCTGCTTTTCTCAACAACGGCGGATATATCGCATGGGGAATAGTTCCTACTCTCGATAAAGACGCTCTTGAAAAAACAAACCTACAGGAATTGGAACAAAAATATGAAGATGCGCTTGATGACCTTGTTAAAAGGTCTAAGGGGAAAATTGACAGAGAGCTGGTTATAAAACAGAGCTTTTTCACACCTTCCTGCGGTGCGGGGTCGCTGCCTGTAAATCTTGCACAAAAGGCTATGAAACTGGTGAATGAGCTGTCAAAAAGTTTAAAGACAAAATACGGGGTAAATTAATGACATTATCAATTGCTATCACAGGTAAAAGCGGAAGCGGGAAAACTACTATAACCAAAAATTTTGTAAAAGTTTTAAAAGAAACATATCCCGATAAATCTATTCTGCTTTTTGATAATGACCTTTCTACAGAACTCGCACACAGTTACGGTATGGATGTGCGTAACACTATATACGGGATTAGGAGCGGAAAACATGAATACAAAACAGGCATACCTTCCCGTATGACAAAACAGGAATATATTGAATGGGCTTTAGAGGATATTGTTGTTACGGTTGAAGAAAATGTTGACCTTATCGTATCCTGGCTTGTTGCTTCAAAAGACTGCCGCTGCCCCATCACAGGCCAGATTACCTATGCGGTGAAAAAACTTATAGACAGGTATGATATAGTGATTTTTGATTGCGAATTTGATTTGAAATATCTTCATCAGCTTGTTGATATCCCCATGGATGTAACTTTGATTATTGCAAAACCAACAGAAGAGTCTATTTTTCTCGCCCAGAGAATTGAAGAATTTTCAGCGAAATATGCTGCAGGCGGCCAGATGGCGTTGATATTGAATAATGTGGACAATCAACAGTATAATAAAGTTCATGATTATCTGGACAAATACAGTCTTGAAGTTCTGGGTATAATACCCGAAGATAAAAATTTGCTTCAACACTCTATTGATAAAAATTCACAAATAGTGGAAGATGCTATTAAAGGATTCTTTTTCAGACTTAATCTTCCGCAGGTGAGGTAAAAAGACGGTAATAACTATGGCACAACTTATAGACGGCAAACTTGTTTCAAAAAAAATTCTTGAAAATCTTTCCGACGAGATTTTGTTTCTCGCCAAAAAACCATGCCTCGCCGTAATAATAGTCGGGGACGATCCCGCCAGCAAAATTTATGTTAATTTAAAAAAGAAAAGAGCTCTTGAACTGGGTATTGAATCTGTTGTTGTAGAAATGCCAGCCACGACCTCACAACAGGAACTTCTGGACAAAATAGAATGCCTTAACAATGATGATAGAGTTAATGCAATTCTTGTTCAGCTTCCTTTGCCAAAACATATTGATACAAAGCTAGTTTTAGAAAAAATAAATCCGCTCAAAGATGTGGATTGTTTTCATCCATATAATACGGGGCAGATTGCTGCCGGCTCTAAGCCGTATGTCTATCCCTGCACACCCAAAGGCATAATACGGCTTTTAGAATATTACAGTATTCCTGTAGAAGGAAAACATGCAGTTGTGATAGGGCGTTCAAACATCGTCGGACGGCCTGTTTCTCAGATGCTTTTGAATGAAAACGCTACTGTAACGATATGTCACAGCAAAACAAAAAATCTTGAAGAAATTACAAAAACAGCTGATATTTTAATATCTGCTGCGGGTCAGAAAAATTTGATAAAAGCCGGCATGGTTAAAGACGGTGTTGTGGTTATTGATGTAGGTATGAACAGGACAGATGATGGCAAATTGTGCGGGGACGTTGATTTTTATAATGTAGAGCCAAAGGCCTCTTTTATTACTCCTGTTCCGGGCGGTGTGGGCCCTATGACAATTTGTTCTTTGATGCAGAACACTTTTGATTTGTATAAAATACAAAATAAAAATTGGGAAATTTAAAATGGGTAATTTTAAATATACTTATAATATTGCAGAATTTGATAAATTTTATCAGTCAAGGCTTGCACCTGAATTGCAGGCTCTTGCTAAGAAAAAAATGCTGCCCTGGAAGAATAAAACTGTTGCGCAGGAGGCATTTAATACAATTTGTTCTCTGCTCGGGCGTTTTGAACCTTATGAGGGCAAATCTTGCGAGAATACATACAATTTTTTGAAGGAATTAAGACTTTTCCCCGATTTTGGCACTGTAAAATACAACGGTTGCTTTACAGGCCATAGTGCCGGACGTGCTTTTGATGCAAAATCAATTGAGCTTTATAGAAATGACGGCAAAAAAGATATTAAAGTATGGAGCGGGGTTCTTGTTTCCACGCAGTATCACAACAGAACCTTCGGACGGGTGTTATTTCGCAAACGCGGTTTGAGTATTGATAATCCCGATGCTATAAAACTAATTTTTAGCAAAAAGAATTACGAAGATATTCTCGAAAAAACGGTTCTTAGAAAAAGTGAAACATACTGTGATGTTGTGAATGCGAATTATTATATTACTTTTACTAACAAACAGGACCAGCAGAATTTTTCTAATGATGATTTGTGTAAAAAAATCTGTACGATTATAAAAAAATATAACTGCAATATCTCATTTGCTCTGTTAAATAACAACCTTTTTGTGGCAATAAGCGCACCTGATACGGAAAGTACGTATACCGAGTGCGGCTGGTTTGATTTCAAAAACAATTTTAATGATGCGGATTTTATGAAAGATATTTTTCAACAGTTTGAAACAGTTGTTATGGCATTAAAGCTTTTAAATTCTTAAAGATATATTTTTATATTTTTAAAATCTACTTTCAATAGTTGATACTGTTTCGATTATCCAAAGTTATAATTAATTGCATAATGTATAATGTTATAATTTGGAGATTTTTATATGACCCAGCAGCAAACAAAAAATAATGCCGGTAATTTTATGAATTACTTTAATTCAAAAGTTTTACCCGTAACAGTGAATATTGAAAATTATCGTTCTAAAATTTTTATAGGGATTATAATATGGGCTGTGATGGT
>CALVAT010000039.1 GCA_944325565.1 Candidatus Gastranaerophilales bacterium | reverse complement strand
AAATATAGTACTACCATATACAAAATCAATAGGTCTTTTACAATTATAAAAAAGATTTTAAGTTTTGTAAATATAATACTATTTTTATAATTAATTATTGACTATATACAAAATTTTATTAAATAACAAAATATGAGCAACAGTAATATGATAAATCCCGCAAACTATTATAATCCGTTTGCCAAATACAATTATGTAAGCAAGACAAGAGGCGTCTATATTCCCAGAGATATTGCGCCGTTGTTGAAAACATCTGCGGATACTCAAAAATCGACAAGTATCTATTCTGAGAATTACGATGCAGAAGCAGATGTAATGCAAAGTTTAAATCAACAGCAAAATACAGTTGTTGATAACGGATTACTTGGTTTTATAAATAAATTTATAGGTGGTTCAAATAATTAACAAAATTTGCAAAAAGGCTTGTCTGTGCTAAACTTTTACTATAGATAATTATCGATAGTATTGAATTAGGGGTGGAGAATTGAGCCAGCAGAATTTATTTGAAGACGGAAAAATAGTACCGGTAAATATAAGAGATGAGATGAAACGTTCTTACATTGACTATGCAATGTCTGTAATTGTCGGACGTGCGCTTCCTGATGTAAGAGATGGTTTAAAACCAGTTCACAGACGTATTTTATTCGCAATGAACGAACTAGGAATGACACCGGATAAACCTTTTAAGAAAAGTGCCAGAATCGTCGGTGAAGTTCTTGGTAAATATCACCCGCACGGTGATACCGCAGTTTACGAATCTCTTGTTCGTATGGCTCAGGATTTTTCAACCAGATATCAAACCATTGACGGGCATGGCAACTTCGGTTCAGTAGATGGCGACTCTGCAGCTGCCATGCGTTATACAGAAGCAAGAATGCACAAAATTACCCAATCAATGCTTGCTGATATTGATTGTGAAACAGTTGATTTTACGCCAAACTTCGATGGTTCATTGGAAGAGCCGTCTGTTTTGCCGGTAAGATTACCTATGCTTTTATTAAACGGTGTTTCAGGTATTGCAGTTGGTATGGCGACAAATATCCCGCCTCACAACCTCAATGAAGTTGTAGATGGAACAATTGCCCTAATAGACAATCCTGATATTACAGTTGAAGGCTTAATGGAACATATAAAAGGGCCTGACTTCCCGACAGCGGCAACCATTGTCGGCTTGCAAGATATAAAACAAGCTTACACTACAGGTAGAGGTTCGATAAAAATGAAAGCTGTAGCCCAGTTTGAAGAAATTCCGGGCGGTGGCGGACGTCAGGGCAGAACAGCTATAATCGTTACTGAAATACCTTACCAGGTAAACAAAGCATTATTAATTGAAAAAATTGCAGAACTTGTAAGAGATAAAAAGATTGACGGTATCTCTGATCTTCGTGACGAATCTGACCGTGAAGGTATGAGAATAGTTATTGAACTCAAACGTGATGCAAAACCGGAAGTTGTTAAAAACAACCTGTTTAAATTTACACAGTTGAGCACAACTTTTGGGGTCAACATGGTTGCTCTTGTCGGCAAACAACCTCGTTTGATGAATCTCTACGAAGTCTTGAACGAGTTTGTTGAACACAGAGTAGAAGTTGTCACCAGAAGAACTATCTTCTTCTTGAAAAAAGCAAAAATCAGAGCCCACATTTTGGCCGGTTTATTGATTGCATTAGGCAGCCTAGATGAAGTAATTGAGTTAATCAAAAAATCAAAAACTACGGACGAAGCCAGAACTGGCTTAATGAGCAGATTCGGGCTTGATGCCGATCAGGCTAACGCAATCCTTGAAATGCAATTAAGACGTTTGACCGGATTGGAACAGGATAAAATAAAATCAGAATATGAAGAACTCAAAAAGAAAATTGCTGAATACGAAGCTATTCTTGCAGACAGACAAAAAGTTCTTAATATTATCAAAGATGAGTTAAGAGAAGATAAAGAAAAATACGGCGACGATAGAAGAACACAAATTGTTCCGGAAGCTGATGAAATGACTATCGAGGACTTGACTCCTAATGTACCTATGGCTGTATTTATCACAAGACAGGGTTATTTAAAGAGAATATCTCTGGATACATTCGAACGCCAGAATAGAGCAACAAGAGGCAAAGGCGGAATAAAAACAAAAGAAGATGACGATGTAGAACACTTCTTCACTGCAATGATGCACGACAAAGTTCTATTCTTCAGCTCAAAAGGTACTGTATACAGTCTAAACGTATACGAATTTCCTGAAGGCGGCCGCCAATCTAAAGGATTGCCAATCATCAACGTTCTGCCACTTGAGCAGGATGAACAAATCACAGCAGTTGTTCCTGTCAGTGACTTTAAATCAGTATCAAACCTTATCATGCTTACGCAAAAAGGTTATATCAAGAGAATTTCACTCGATAACTTTGAAAGCATCAGAAAAAGCGGCATAATTGCAATAGGTCTGGAAGAAGGCGATACATTATGCTGGGTAAAACAGGCTCAAGATAATGATGAAGTCATAATAGGCACCTCCTGTGGTATGGCTATCAGATTTCCTATAAGTGACATGCGTCCGCTCGGAAGAAGCGCAAGAGGCGTCAACTCAATGAAACTCAGAACAGGCGATAAGATTATCGGATGCGACATAGTTCCCAGAGATTACGATGCGGATCTTCTCGTCGTAACTTCTGATGGTTTTGGCAAACGCTCAAAACTCTCAGAATTCAGACCTCAAAATAGAGGTGGAATAGGACTTATTGCAACCAAGTTTAAATCCTCTTCTTCTAGACTTGTTGCTTTGACAATTGTTGAAGAAAAAGACGAAATTATGGTTGTAACCCAAAACGGAGTTGTATCGAGAATCAAAGCTGACTGTATCTCGCGTCAGGGCAGACCAGCAACAGGCGTTAAGATTCAAAACCTCTCTGATGGAGATATGGTTTGTACAATCAATAAAATAGTTAACACTGATTCTGATGAAGATTCCGCAGCAGCAACAGAAACAGCTGAACAATCAGACATCTCACCTGTTGATAACTCGGTACAACAAAGCATGTTGGATATAAATACAGAAGAAAATAACGAAGAAGAATAAATAAAGAAAGGTAAAAGTTTAAGATGAAAAGAATTACATCATTCAGAAAAGATTTAGAAGCAAAAAAAGCTGTAAAAATCATAGCTGGTATCGATAACTTCGATATGGACAGAGTAAGAAACGTTGTTATTGCTGCTGACAAAGCAGGAGCAAGTGCAGTAGACGTTGCAGCAAAAGAAGAAATCATTAAAATGGCTAAAGAAACTACATCTTTGCCTGTATTTGTTTCTTCAATTGTACCGCAGGATCTTGCTATGGCTGTTAAAGCAGGTGCAGATGCTATCGAAATAGGCAACTTTGATGCATTATACAAAAAAGGTTTGAGAATGTCTGCTGAAGAAATTCTTGATATTGTAAAAGAAACTTTAGCACTAATCGGCAATTCAAATGTATTTGTTTGTGTAACAGTTCCAGGCCATATCGATATTTCTTCACAAATCGCTCTTGCAAAAGAACTAGAAGCATTAAACATCGATTTAATCCAAACAGAAGGTGCTGCTACAGTACATACAACAGCTGAAGGTGCAAGAGCATTGTTAGAAACAGCTCAAGTATCTATTGCAAACACTATTGAACTTTCAAGAAACGTTGACATTCCTGTTATGACAGCATCAGGATTAACAACAACAACCGTACCTATGGCTATTGCAGCAGGTGCTAGCGCTGTTGGAGTAGGTTCTTGTATCAATAAACTGGGTTCAGATATTGAAATGATTGCTACTGCAACTGCAATTGTTGAAGCAGTTAAGGGTTCAAAAGTTTCTGAAAAAGAATCCGTTAATGCATAATTAATTTAAAATACTATAATATTCTATAGCAGCGATTTTATAAATCGCTGCTATTATATTAAAAAAGAATATCCCCCCTGACATTAATAATATTTGTCAGAGAGGATATATTTAGTTGCGTTTGCATAATACCGAACTATTGTAAAAAGCCTTGAGTTTCGCTATAAATATAGGCTTTTATATCAGACACAGAAGTTGCGTCTTGAATTAAAGAAGAAAAGTCCAGATTTGAATAATAAGCATCAAGTTTAGAAGCAAGCTGAGGATACTGCGCTTTCAGACTTGCAATATATGATTGTGCTGTCGAACGTGCAGTATCTTCAGTTACCTGTGTAGTAGAAGTATTTTCAGAAGTAGTGCTTTGCTGATTATTATATGAGAATAGTCCGTCTTCCTGAGCTTTTTTCTTTTTCTTTTCTTCGTCGCTCAGTTGATTTGTACTTGTTGATTGCACACTGGATGTTGAATATGAACTAATTGAATTGACCATATTATTGCTCCTTTTTCCACGTTATATATGATTGATATCATTTTTATTATAACAATCCAATTGATACGCTTCATAACTCTAAAGAGCCTTATTTAAAATTGTGTTTTTTGTTTTTTATAATAAGATTAAAGTATGAGTCAAGATTTAAAAAGGACATTATCACTCCCCGATGCAATATCAATAGTAGCAGGCTCTATGATAGGCTGCGGAATTTTTATTGTGTCAGCAGATATTGCAAGACAGGTTAACTCAGGATTATTACTCATAATAATCTGGCTTATTGCCGGTTTTATCACAATGTGCGGTGGCTTATCCCTGTGTGAACTTGCATCTAACATAACAGAAGAAGGCGGACAATACGTTTATCTAAAAAAAATTTTTAATGAATTAATAGCATTTTTATACGGATGGACTCTTTTCCTTGTTATACAAACGGGCACAATAGCAGCTGTTTGTGTGGCTTTTTCAAAATTTTTCGGTATACTGGTGCCGTTTATAAATACAGAGAATTTATTATTTCATATCGGATTTATAAAACTTTCTACCCAGCAATTATTCGCAATATGCACTGTAATATTTTTAAGCTTTCTCAACTCGAGGGGCATAAAATACGGTGTAATAACACAGAATATTTTTACTATAACGAAAGTTCTCTCAATGGCTGGGCTAATCATCATAGGTCTTTTATTTGGTTTTAATGCACACGTATTGCAAGCAAACTTTCACATGCCGGTCAATTTTAATTTCAGTACTATAAATATTATTGCTGTTGCTATTGTTGGTGCATTATTTGCTTCAATTACCTGGAACAACATAACATTCATAGCAGGCGAAGTAAAACATCCACATAAAAATATACCCAAAGCAATGATTTATGGCGTCACACTTGTCGTTGCTCTGTATTTTTTGATGAATATGATATATCTTGGTGTTTTGCCTTTTGATGCAATTCAAAATGCACCTCAGGATATTGTTGCAGCACGCACTATGAGTGAAATTTTCGGTACAATAGGCAAAGATATAATCGCACTTATTATCATGATATCAGCTTTCGGATGCGCAAACGGTATGATATTAACAGGTTCAAGAGTATACTACAAAATGGCAAAAGACAGAGCATTTTTCAGACCTTTAGCACTAATTAACCGCAAAACAAGGGTTCCTGTTAATTCACTATGGGCACAGTGCATCTGGATTTGTATATTAATTCTGTGGGGCAACTATTCAGAGCTTCTGGACTTTGTTATTTATGCGTCGTTGATTTTTTATATTCTTGTGACAGCGGGCATTTTTGTTTACAGAAAAAAATTTCCGAATGAAAATAAAAAATTCAAAATCAACAACTTTTTCCCGATAACATTTTTAATTCTGGCTACATATATTGTTATATGCCTATCTATATACAAACCATTGTACACGATACCAGGATTGCTTATAACGATTGCAGGCATACCGGTATTTTATATATGGAAAAGATTTAAAAACGATAGAGCTTAAGGAATATAAGCGTCTGTCAAATCCCAGGTACCTGTATTATCAGTATAAAAATCGTCGTTTCCGCTGGGACAATATGTTGTACTGCGTTTTATATAATCAAAAACATCTTTTATTTTAAATTTAATTATATCAACTAGTTCGTCTGTATCGATTCCCTTCTTAACATCATCAATAACATTCACTGACATAGGAATCAAATCCAAACTTCTATTTTTAGCCTCAACATTAAAGCCTAATTCCTCTGGAAAAAGGTACTCATTTGAAAAAAATGATTTCCTTTTATCTTTGGGTTTGTAATGCAAACTTATATCAGCATCTAAAGAATCTATATAATCTTTTGTTTTTTCATAAGCATCAAGCATTAATTTTTTTTCAGAATCTTTTAATGAAGAATTTTTGACACTGTCAATATTTTTTTGAGTAGTTACATCACGTTTAAAGGACGTATTTTTATTTATTGTATTTGTATTACTATAATATGGATGTAAAATTGGGGAAATTTGCATATTTTAATCCTCACTGCAATTAAGTAACTAAAAATTATTTATTATTTAAGAACAGCTCAAAGCCCTTAAAAGTTTCACGTGCATGATCTGTTTGCGATCTTGGCATATTTTGTAGTAAAGAAGCATTCATATTTAATTGCTGCCCGTCAATAGCAGTTCCATTCTGTTTAGCTTCTCTTTTATCAAGATAATTTTTAAATATTCCAGCAAGAGGTGTAGATAAAAATGGAACAATCATACGTTTGGCAATAATTTGTGTAACAATAAGTACAGCAATTACTCCAAAACCGCCCTTGGCAATTTTATTTGTTTTCTTGATTGCGGTTTTTATATTTTCCATAGAACAACTTAAATTTTCAGTCAGTTCTGATTTTTTAAGAAAATCATTAACCATTTTTGTATACACATCTATTTTTTCTTGAGTTGGAACAAAACCACCCTTAAATATACGTTCATATAAATTATCTGACCATTTATTAATACACAAACCTAATGTCAACTGTGTAATAACATTCAATATACCATTGGCAAGATCGATACCTGCAACAAATTTTCTTTTATCTTCTGGTATTCTCTCGTTATTGTAACTTTGAGTTGTATAATAATAACAGTTAACAATATCTTTAGTCGTTGTAGATATCAAAGCAAGTAATTTTGCAATATCTGTAGGATTTTCCGGCATAAGCATATGAGCAGTTTTTGTGTCCATTGCTTTTGAAGAAACTCTGTTCGCAAAATCAATTGTTTTATCAGTGTATTTTAAAGCTAAATTTTTAACAGCAGAAATGTTCATCATTTAGCCTCCTTTGCTGCGTGAGCCTGTTTTTTAGCATCACATAGTTTAGGGAAGAATTTTTCCATAAATCTTGGATATGCCCAGTTGAGCAAACCGCAGGTAAATGGAAGAATTGCAAGACCGAAGACAAGACCGCTCAGCTTTTTGAAGTTTTTGAAAACACCTTCTCGCCTGTTAATTTCAGCTCTAAGCCATTTTTTAACCTTTACACTGTCCTGAACTTCCTTTAAAGTCAGACCATGTAATCTTATTTCATTAATCCTTTTTTCTTTTATTTTATCAATAGCTCTTACAAGAGTCTTTCTTTTAGCATCATCAGATTCTGGCAACTCGCTTATACGTTTTTCCATACTTGCAACTTTTTTAGCAACAAGTTCTCTTTCTGCCTCTAAGATTTTTTCATCTTTTTTCTCAACAGGTATATTTGTATCATCGAAAATACGTTTTTTAACTGCATTAAACTGGTTCTTCAACTCATTAAACGCAATAGAGGTTTCAAGTTTAACTTTTGCTTCTTCAAGAAGTTCCTTTTTAACTTTCTTTATAGCCTCATTTTCTGCAGTTTGTTCAAGTTCCTTACTGAAGTCAGAATATTTTATTCCTACCTGTTTCAATGCATTTTTAACAGCACCCTTTTTATATTCTTTCAACCCTTCTGTAACAGGAATTTCTCCATTTTTCATCTTTTTGTGTTTATCAAGAGGATCAGCAGCTTCCCAATCTATTTTTATATTGAAAAGCTTCTTATCATCAGGATCAACACCGAATTTTCTAAGAACGTTGCCATAGAAATCTTTTCTTGTTTTATCAAGTTCATCAGGTTTTACAAACTCAATATCTTTTATTTCACTCAATTTTGTCGGATGGAACCAGTCAATAACTTTTCCATTTTCATCCCTGAGTACGGAAGTTGTTATTGGTAAATCCGCCTTTGCAAGTCTGCGCATTCTATCTCTCTGTGCATAAAAGATATTATTTCTTGCCTCTTGGATAATATCTTCAATGTACTGCTGTTTATTACGTCCTTTGAAGAATTTTTTATTCATATCCTCTACAGAATTACCAGCAGCAAAATATTCTCTAAGTTCTTGATTATATCTTGATTTTGCATAAGTTTTAAGCACATTTTCAGGAGGTTTTGCACTCAAATCAATTCTTCTGACCTTACCGGATTCAGCCCATTTATCTAACAAATAATTGTATGTTGTCATAACTGGAAGCTGAATACCAAGAGCCAAACACGCAGATAAAGGTTGCCTTAAAGCTGAATAAGCCTTTACTTTTGGATCTTCATCTGATAAGGGGTTAAACCTTATAAAAATAGGAGCAACACCTGCTGTACCAACCGCGGTAACAATGTTATTTAAGTTTTCTCCATTGTTTTTACCTAAAGCATAAAATGTCTTAATATCTTTTGGAACCAATACTCCAACAGCTCTTGCTATTCTCTTGTCAATTACATAATTTCCGAATGCCGGTTTCCCTTTGCCCTGAATGTATTGACTGTAATTTGTCTGGACTTTCATTTTTCCACCTTAATCACACTTCTATATATATTAAAAACCGTAAAAATAAAAATTGCGCATATATAAGCCCTTTATTAAGAATTGTAAACATCAATAACAAACCGCAAAATACACGTTATAACTATATTTCAGTACCCACATCATTCAGTCTTTCTATTTATTTTAAAATTAATTTTTAACAGATACTCCTAATCCGGCATAAGCATGCCAAAATTTGAATATAGACCATTATTTATATAAAAATCTTAATACCAACAATAAAAATTTTCAAAAACTTTAACTTATATTAAAAAAAAATATTAAAATATCTTAAATTTCTTTACTATTTAATTTTTTTAAAATACTATTTATATTAAGTGATGGGAAAAATAACCTTTCCGTTAAAAAAAGTTTAGATTGAAAGAGGTCAAATAAGTGGAAAATTTCGGACCAGATATCTTCGGAAGAAGAGACAAAGAACAGGACATGGAAACACCATCTGTATCAAGTGTTGCAGATATTAAGGTTATCGGTGCCGGAGGAGGCGGCGGTAACGCTGTTAACAGAATGATTAAAGCCGGTTTGACAGGTGTTGATTTCTGGGCAATGAACACAGACGCTCAGGTATTAAAAATGTCACTGGCAGATAATAAAATTCAATTAGGCGGCAAATTAACAGAAGGTCTCGGCGCTGGCGGTGATCCTTCAGTAGGAGAAAAAGCTGCTGAAGAAACAAGAGATCAGATTGTTCAAGCTTTGGACGGAGCTGATATGGTATTTGTTACTGCCGGCATGGGCGGAGGAACAGGTACTGGTGCTGCTCCCGTTGTTGCAAAAATTGCAAAAGAACTCGGCGCACTGACAATCGGTGTTGTAACAAAACCGTTTAGTTTTGAAGGCAAACGCCGTATGAATCAAGCAATGCAGGGTCTAGAAAAATTAAAAGAAACTGTTGATGCTCTCATTGTTATCCCTAACGACAAACTTTTAGAAGTTGTTGAAAGAAGAACAACAATGAAAGAAGCTTTTCAGGTTGTTGATGAAGTTCTCTTAAGAGGTGTTCAGGGAATTTCTGACATAATTACCGTACCTGGATTAATAAATGTTGACTTTGCAGATGTTAAAGCAGTTATGCAATCCAGCGGTTCGGCTTTAATGGGTATAGGCAGAGGTACAGGTGAAGGTAGAGCAATGGAAGCCGCTAAGCTGGCAATAAATTCTCCGCTACTTGAAACCTCAATCAACGGCGCATCAGGAATTATTATGAATGTAACCGGTGGCTCTGATATGACCTTACATGAAGTCACAGAAGCTGCTCAGGTTATTCATGATGCTGTTGCTGAAGACGCTATAGTAACATTCGGTTCTGTAATCGATGACAGAATCCAAGGTGAAATTCAGATTACTGTTATTGCAACAGGTTTTGAAATGAAGGGTATTGAATCTCCGCAGAAAAAAGAAGCTGTTAAATCTCTTAGCGCTGCAGACTTTTTCTCCAGCTCATTTAATACCGGTGCATCTTTGAATGCCGCACCTGCTCCGGCAGTGGCTGGCAACATTCAACAACAGCCAAAACCGGCTATTTCACCGCAAAAAACTCAAAACGATTTAATGAGTATAATTGATATTCCACCGTTCCTACAAAAATAACGGTTCATAAAACAAAAAAACTCCGGTAAAACCGGAGTTTTTTTATATAATTTTTTAACACAAAATTAAAATATCCATTAAAATGATGATTTATATTCAATGAGAATTTTTTATACTTTAGTAGGATATAAAAAAGAGGGATATAATTTTGGCAGTTAAAAAGAGTAATTTAAAAACAAAAACACAGGCAAAGCCTGATTTGCATGTTGCAGAGGTTCCTAAAAAACCTCTTACAAAACCGTATAATGATATTGACTTAAACAACTGGAAAAATTATCCCCATATTTTAACAGACACACTGTGGGAATTTCAATCACGTGATAAAAGCAATGGTCACTCTTATGATTATCACGGGAATTATATCCCGCAAATTGCCCAGCAGCTTTATGAAAGATATACTAAAAAAGGTGATATCATCCTAGATATGTTTTTTGGTTCAGGCACTTCAGGTATAGAAGCAGTTAATATGCAAAGACGCTGTATAGGTGTTGAGCTTAAGCAGGATTTAGTAGACTATGTAAGCCAAAAATTTGATAAAAAGACTCTTGTTACTGATGTAAACATTATTTGCGGTGACAGTGCTTCATCTGACATAGGCATAAAAATTCAGGATAGACTCGCTGTTATGGGGGCAGAAAAAGCTCAATTTCTTATATTGCACCCGCCGTATGATGACATAATAAAATTTTCAGATAAAAAAGAAGACCTATCGAATTGTGAAACAACAGAAGAGTTTTATGACTTATTTGAAGAAGTTGCAAGAAACGGATATGAACAGCTTGAAAAAGGTCGATTTGCTGCATTAATTATAGGCGACAAATATGAAAAGGGTGAATATTATCCATTAAGTTTTGGCTGTATGGAAAGAATGAACAGAGCTGGCTTTAGAACAAAGGCTATTATTGTAAAAAATATTGAAGGCAATGAGAAAGCCAAAGGCAAACAGGCAAACCTCTGGAGATACAGGGCTTTATACGGTGGTTTTTATATATTCAAACATGAGTATATTATGGTGTTTCAAAAAGCATAAACATTTTGTTATCTCTAAAATATTTATTCAATAATATTCTGCGCAATTTTATATCGACCTATGTTTTTATAAAAACATAGGTCAGATTAGTGCAGGCATTGTTTATGGTAATTAATTTAAATACCGTTAAAAGCGTTATATCAAAAGTCAATTCAAAAGGAGTTTCTCTTATACGTAAAGAAACAGGGTTAAAGGTTTCTAATGCAACAAAGGAAGGTTTAAGCGTTCCAGAAGGTGCAAAGACTTATGATGCGCTAAGAGTCGGCAAAAACTCTAAGCCCAATGAATCATATACAGATATTTTTACATTTAGAAACGAACAGGGACAGATAATAAAACGTTATACCAAAAAGGTTGAAGGAAATAACATAATTGAGACACATAAGGGATACGAAGATTTATACACCTGGGAAAAAGACTTAAATGAATTTGGCGATGAAATAATGGAAATACCCGCTAAAAAAGTAAGCTCTTACACACGCGAAAATGGAAACATCACATCTATACGAGAAGATGTTTTCGCCAAAACATTTGAACCGAAACCGTATTTGACACATTTTAAAAGAGAAATAAAAAGAGGTAATGAAGATGGATGGCATAAACGTGTAAATACAGAAGATATTCTTATTGAACAAAGGCGCAACGGCGAGAACGTAAAGTTTATCAATAATCAATACGAAACAGACAGGTTTGTAAATGGCAATTTCAAATTAATAAAATCTGAAGCAACATCACCGGAACTCGACGAAATTGCGCAAAACTCATATCTGTTGCCATATATAAGCAAGAATAATAAATTTGCAAACAGAATGGCGCAAGCCTGCATTCAGGACTCAAAGTTTGTTGCTGATCCTGAAGTTCAGCTTTATAAAAAGGCATCAACAAGAGCCGGTTATTATTCTGATGGCGGGAATCTGAATATCAACCTCAAAAGTTCTAAAGATCTTGCTATGCCGCGAGAATCTCTAACAGAAACAATAGGCCACGAGGTTTCGCATGCAAAATGGGATGAAAAATGCAATCTTTATAGCTTTTACGAGGCGGGTTTTGATGAAACTGAAGACTTTTTGAAAATTTATTCAAAATCAGAAATTCCAAATATAAAAAAATATAGATACTCTTCTGAACATTATATTTCTCCGCGTGAAGATAAAGTAGGATATTATAATCAATTTTGCGAAAAAGTTGCAAGAGAAGATGGAACAAAAGCAGTTAAGAAATATATCGACTTAAGAGATAAAATACAAGAGCAGTTTCCGAACCAGCACGGATTTCAGTTTTACCATCCTAATTACAACGAAGATGATTTACAAGGATTATTTAGTATGTTAAAAGCCTGGTAAAAAAATATTTTACAGATATCAATAGTTGCCCGAAAACCGTTATTTTATTTGTATTAAAAAATGGTTTGTATTACCATATAGTTATGTAGTTAGAATTAGGCAATAGTATACACTAACAAGGAGGGTACTTTATTATGCCAGGTAAAACAATAACTGTTGATGGTAACTACGCCGCAGCGCATATTGCCTATGCACTGAGCGAAGTATCAGCAATTTACCCCATCACTCCTTCATCTACAATGGGTGAATGGGTTGATGAATGGGCTTCACAGCACAAAAAGAATATTTGGGGCAAAGAAGTAAGAGTTGCAGAAATGCAATCAGAAGCAGGCGCAGCAGGTGCTGTACACGGTTCTCTGGCTGCCGGCGCTTTGACTTCTACTTATACAGCTTCACAGGGCTTATTATTAATGATTCCTGTTATGCACAAGGCAGCAGGCGAAATGCTTCCGCATGTTATCCATGTTTCAGCACGTGCTCTGGCTGCTCAATCACTCGCTATCTTTGGCGACCACACAGACGTTATGGGCTGCAGAAATACTGGTTATGCAATGTTGGCTGCAAACTCGGTTCAAGAAGAAATGGATATGGCTCTTGTAGCTCACCTTGCAACTTACAAAGCTAAAGTTCCTTTCTTGCAGTTCTTCGACGGTTTCAGAACTTCTCACGAAGTACACAAAATTGAAGAAATCTCTTACGAAGATATCGCTAAATTAGTTGAACCTAAATATATTGAAGAATTCAAGAAAAGAGCAATGCGTCCGGAAGCACCTGTTTGCAAAGTCGGTGCACAAAACACAGACGTATACTTCCAGGGCAGAGAAACTGTTAACAAATACTATGATGCTGTTCCTGATATTGTTCAAGAATATATGGATAAAGTTGCTGCAGTAACCGGCAGACAGTATCATCCATTCGATTACGTTGGTGCTCCTGATGCAACTGACGTTATCGTTGCTATCGGTTCTGCTTGCGAAACTATTGAAGAAACTATTGAATACCTCAACTCTACAAGAGGTACTAAATACGGTTTGGTTAAAGTTAGACTTTACAGACCGTTCGACACAAAACGATTCAATGAAGCATTGCCGAAAACAGTTAAACGTATCAATGTTATTGACAGAACAAAAGAACCCGGTTCTATCGGTGAACCTTTATATATGGACGTTGTTGCAGCTCTTGAAAACAAAGACATCAGAGTTATCGGCGGCCGTTACGGTTTATCTTCTAAAGAATTTACTCCGTCAATGGTTCTTGCTATTTACAAACACGGCGAAAGCAACGGCTTCCACGGCTTTACAGTAGGTATCGAAGATGATGTAACTCACAAATCTTTGAAAGTTGACGAACACATCGTTACTGAACCAGTTGGAACAACAAACTGTATGTTCTGGGGCTTAGGCTCTGACGGTACTGTAGGTGCTAACAAAAACTCTATTAAGATTATCGGTCAATATACAAACAAAGATGCTCAAGCATACTTTGCTTATGACTCTAAAAAATCTTTCGGTGTAACAGTTTCTCACTTGAGATTCGGTGACAAACCGATTAAATCTACATACTTAATCACAGCACCAGACTTTGTTTCTTGCTCTGCTCACTCTTACATCGGCAGATATGACATCTTAAAAGGCATCAAAGAAGGCGGTGTATTCCTTCTTAACAGCCCTTGGTCAAAAGAAGAAGCATTCTCTCACTTAACAAGAGATATGCAAGAAACTATCATCAACAAGAAAGTTAAATTCTATAACATCGATGCTGAAGCACTTATAAAAAAACAACCCGGCTTGCGCGGTAAAGGTGCTAACACAGTAATGATGGTAGCTTACTTCAAAGTATCAGGAATCATTCCTTTTGAACAAGCTTTAGAAGGTATGAGAGAAATGACTAAGAAAACCTTTAAGAAAAAAGGTGACGACGTTGTTAACATGAACCTTGCTTTGATTGACGCTGCTGTTGACGCTTGTGAAGAAGTTGTTGTACCTGCTTCATTAGACGGAGTTTGTGCAGCAGATCCGGTTAAATTCATCTCTGATGATGCAAGCGAATTCGCTAAGAAAATCATTGAACCTTCAATGAGACAAAAAGGCGATGATATCCCTGTATCAGCAATGTCTGTTGACGGTGTAATCCCGACAGGTACATCTTGCCTTGAAAAACGTGCTATCGCACCGCGTGTTCCTCACTGGAACTCAGAAGCTTGTATCCAATGCGGTATCTGTGC
>CALVAT010000038.1 GCA_944325565.1 Candidatus Gastranaerophilales bacterium | reverse complement strand
AATTTACAACGAAAGGGAATAAGTAATAATGGATTTGCTTAAAGAAAAGGATAACATACATCTTCATGATTTCATTGATTCCAAATTCAAAGCTCTAGAGTCTCATTTATCAGAAATCAAACTCCAGAACGAAGAACTCCGCAAAGGGCTGATTTTCAATAATTTGCTTCATCACAAAGATTGGATTAAAGACAAAGACATCATACCTGCAAAAGGCTCCGCGAATTATTCACTTTTATATATATTGCTTGTTATCTTAGATAAAATTCAACCTGAGAATATCCTTGAATTTGGATTCGGACAAACTACAAAATTGACTACACAATATGAAAAATTTTTTAAAACGGCTAATTCTTCAAATACTTCAAACGGACAAAATATTGTAAACAAAAAATACGATTTAATAATTATCGGCAGCTCCTCCGGTTCCGATAAAATACACACAACAAATATCCTCGATTTAATACCGCAAAATCTCGCAGAAGACTTTGTTATTATCCTTGATGATGCAGAACCTGAAAGCGAACAAAATACTGCAAAACTAATATTCGAAAAACTTGATGAAAATAATATAAAATATTCAAAATTCTACCAGCACGCCTCAAAATCTCAATTGATAATAACATCAGATAAGTACAAATTTATTAGTTTTTATTAATCACAGCCAAAAATCCTCCAAATAACTAGCAAAAAAATTCCGCTTCATGGTTTATAATGAATAAGTGGAAGATAAAAAATTTAGGGTGTGAAATATGTCGGACGAAATGAACATTGATGCATATATTACCTCGCCGTTTTCAAAAGATTTGCAAAAACAAAGAGATGCAGCTTTAGAAAGCGCAAGAAATATCCGTAAAGTGACAGAAACTCCTGAGGAATACCGCATCCGTATGGCCCAGCAGGAAGAAGCTCACCGCCAGCAGCTGCGAAGCGAAAACACTGATGTATTGCAACAAAGACTAGCTAATCTTGATATATCGAACATTGCCACAAAAAATAGAGCCGCGATTGAATCAATGATTGCAGAAGCCGAATCCATTAAATTTTACGCTCTCTACAACAACTATGACATGTCAAAAATAGATTTCACAACTCTTGATAAAGCGGTGAAAGCAGCCCAATTGCGCCTTCAGAGTTTAAAAAAGGGCGAAGACAAAAGAGATATTGGCACTGGTATTTATGCTGATACCTATAGAACAGCAAAACAAGAAAGCGACAACCTTTTGAATAAACTTCTTGGCGGAACCAGTAATTCCTCATCCAACTCCCCGTCGTCAATATCCAGTATGCATAAAAAAATATAATATATTTGATTTATTCACTGCATAAACCGGACTAACAGCAGAGTGTTAATATCACAAAATTTTCCGTCAAAATTTACCTTGCATAAATATCTTCTTTTTTAACGGAATTGTCAGAAGGTGAGTAATTTTTCAAATAGTCGATTGCTTCTTGCGGGGTGTTTGCAACAAAGTAAAGATTTTGTGCTTTTTTATTCGCAAATTTTTGATTAATTATTTCCTCAAAAAAGTCCAAAAGTTTGTCGTAAAAACCGTTTGTATTCAATATAACAATAGCTTTTTGGTTATAACCGAGCTGTTTTTGTACAATCATCTCACTTAATTCTTCAAGCGTGCCAAATCCGCCTGGCAATGCAATCAACGCATCGGAAAGCTCATCCATTTTCGCTTTTCTGCTTCTCATACACGGCGTTAAGAAAAATTCGTCGCAATAATCCGAAAATACATCCATTTCATGCAGTTTTTCAGGCATCACACCGGTAATTCTGCCGCCGTTTTCTTTAACCTTTTGCGCACACGCCCACATCAAACCAAGACAGCTTCCGCCGTATACCAGATCCATATCAGCTCCCGCAAGGAGTGTGCCCAGTTCTTTTGCTGCTTCATAATATGTTTCATCCAAATAATTGCAAGATGAGGCGAATACGCAGACTGTGTTTATCATCTGTTAAAAACCTTTCAAATAAAATGCTGGTGCTTAAATTCATCATAGCATATAATTGTCTTATGCCCGAAAAAATAAAGACAAATATTTATTATATTGCGGTTGCACTGCTGCTGATAGCAGGCATATTGCTGAGAATTCTATTTTACGCATACGGTCGTCCTTTTTGGAATGACGAATCCGCACTTGCAATAAACCTTGCAAACAAAAGTTTCTTGGAACTGTTTATGCCGCTTGTACATGAGCAGGTGACACCGCCGTTGTATGCGATTTTTTGTAAATTTTGCGGCCTGTTTATCGAAAAAGCCGAATACGCATACAGGCTGCCTGCATTAATTTGCGGTATTGCTTCATTGCCGCTGTTCTGGGCTTTTGCCGAAAAAACGCTGAACAACAAAATCGGCAAAATCTTTGCAATAGGGCTTTTTACACTAAATTATCAGCTTATATATTACTCTCAGGAGTTAAAACAGTATTCTTGCGACGTTTTGCTGTTTTTGACAATTTTAATTTCATATTTTTATATTGATCACAAAAAATTCGACAGAAAATTGTTTGCGCTTATTGGTTTATTTTTTGCAATTTTAATGTGGCTTTCCTATACGTCATTGTTTGCGATGTTTGTTGTCTTCCTTTTATGCTTTATAAGAAAAGAAAAAGCGCTCACAATTTTTGGCATACCCGCGTTATCTTTTGGCGTTTTTTTGTTTTATATAAAAAATTATGCAACCAACGGAGCATTGCATAATTTTTGGGACAATGGCTTTATTGCACTGAATTTTTCAAACTTCCCGCTGCTTATATTTAACAATATTGTTTTTTATTTTCCGGATTTTAGCTGGAAAATTTTTGTTGTATTGATGTTTGCTGCGGGTTTGATTTATACATTAAAATTTATAAAATACAGCGAGAATATCATTCTTTTTGCGCCCGTTATTCTTGCGGTTTTACTTTCTTATCTGCATATTTATCCTCTATACATCAGAACGGCTCTGTATCTTTTGCCGGTTGTGTTTTTGATTATGGCAAAAACTTTTGAACTCCGTTTTTTTTATAAAAAAGAAGGCAAAATTATTGCGGGTATTTTTATATTATTTTTTGTAGCATACTCTTTTAAAACCGATTTCATACAAATTCTGCAGAAAAAATATTACAGAGAAACCACCCCCGAACTATTACAGCTATATAAAAAAGAAGCAAAAAACACCGATATTCTTATTGTACCTCATTTAACGGCAATAAATTATGAATATTACGCCCAAAAAGCTATGCTGCCGGCAGGGAATGCCTTTGTTATACCCCCTGAACTTTACGAATACGATAAGGTCAAAAAGATTTACGACACATTGCCATCGGGCTCTTATTATGTTTTATTCACGCATTCGGGTGATAAAAATCTTGAGTTTGCAAGTCTTAAAAAATATGCTATGACACAAAAAAATCCCAGAATTTTTGCCGACGAATTTAATAATGCATTGATTTATTTTCAAAAGCCTTAATAAGGATAATTACAAATTGTAACGATTAAGACTTTTAATATAAAGTTTCTGTTCCATACTACCGATATAAAAAACAAGGGAAATGGCTATGTCAGGAACAGAAGTTACACAATCAAACAGGGCAAGTATTATCTACAGCATTGCAAAAGGCGATGCTGATAAAGCAATGAAGCTTGAAAAACTTTCTAATTCAGAGTTGCAAGAACTTCTTGCCAATCCGGAAAAGCTCGATAAAACTTTAAAGACCGAAGAAATTTCATTTTTTAGCTTTCTGACAAATTCTTCCCAAAAAGTTTCATCGGATATTAATATTTTTAGCGGAAATATAGAAAACAGAAATTTTAACTCAATGGATGGGCTGCAGGTTGAAAAAAATCTGTACACAGAAGCCTCTGCTCCAACACAACAAATCCCAAGGACTCAAAATAAAACAACAGAGAAGAATACTGTTTCCACTACATTGCAGCAGTCCGGCACACTTACAGATGCCGAAATACAACAAAAATGGGAAGAACTTCCCCAATTTGTAAAAGATTTATATAGCGCATATCTTAATAACCTGACAGAAGCAGAACGGATAGAAGCAGAAAAAGGATTTCTTGATAAACTCAGAGATTTCTTCACACAGGGCTTTAAGCTTTCCGCCTACGCAAACAATCCCGCTATGATGCTTGTTGATGGAGATGCCTGGGAACAGGGCGTAAAAGATGTACTGACAAATGATGTGCAAAAAAAATTAAAAAATGATGAAACCAATATTAAACAACTGGCAAGCCTTTCCTTAAATTTTGAAGAAAATATAGAACAGATAAAAAATACCTTAAAAGATATCCTTGGTATTGAAGTAACAGATGAAGAAATAAGAGCCAACAAAGATAAATTGCTTCAAATAGCAGAGCTGTCACAAAATTTTGATGCAAATCTGAGCCAAATTACTGACATCTTTAAAGAAATGACAGGGCTTGATGTTTTTGAAGAAGATTTGTTAAAAAATAAAGAAAATATTGATAAATTAAACCAAAAAAGCGCAGAACTTGAAACTCAATACCAGAATATCAAAGATAAATATAAAGAAATTACCGGCGAAGAACTCTCTGACGAAGAATTTGAAAAGCTATTAAACGGGGAATCAGAAGTCGATAATGAAGAATTCAACCGGCTTGTGCAAGAATATTTGCAAGGCTATGAGGACTTTGCTGAAATAGCAAGTGATGTAGTATCAGGTGTTGCTTCCTTCGGCGCATTTTGTACAACAACAATGGTAGCTGGCCCAGTAGCAGGTTATGCTGCCGCTGTGGGAACAGGAGCCGGCATAAAATACGGACTTAAAAAAGCAAACGCAGCTAATAAAAGCGAAGGCTATACAACAGCAGCTTCTGACCTTATTACAGGCGGAGTCGGAGGTCTTTTTAACTCAATTGCTCCGACAATCGGCTCGGCCGCAACAAGAGCCGTATTTAATAGAGGCGGCGCAAAATTGTTGGAAAAAATTGCCATGAAAAGTGCAAATAAGTCGCTTCCTCGATTTTTAAACAGTTCCGTTTCAATGGATAACACATATCTGGGAGCAAGTGCAACCCAGAAAATTGCCGCACGCTATATGCAGTCAGCAGTAGAAGGTACAGTTTCCATCACTCCTTATAACATTGCTGCGGAACTTACTGCAGATGACGCAAATAAACAAGGCTGGAGCAATGTTGCGGTAAACTCCTTAGTCGGCGGTGCTCTCTTCGGTCCTGCAATAGATTTAGGCTTTAGAGCAATAGGCAAAGGTGTTTCCAAAGCAATACCCGAAGATATGCCTAATATGCTTAACCTGCCGTCTTCAATGCAGGCTGGCAATCCTGCCAGTGCCGCAGCCTATAAAAATATAACTCAACTATCCGATAATACCTTTAAAGTTAACATTGGCGGCAAAAACGTTACGGTAAAAATTGACTCCTCTAATCTACCGGCTGATCCGGCATATATTTATGCCGCCGCCTGCAAAGAAATCGGTATTAATACAAAAGAAGAAATATTAAAAACACTTGGACTGAGAGAAATCAAAGTTCCGCAAAATACCGCAGACTTAAATAATTTTGTTTCAAACTCCGCAAAATATGATGACATAATACTTTCCGCTACTGACGGGCAAAATACTTATACGGTAAAGGTTAACAATGACGGTACCGTAACAGTAAGCAGTTTTGTCGGTTCAGGCAACGATTATTCCGTAGAAACAAAAACAATGTCCATTGAAGAATTTACACAAAACTACGAGGTATCAGCCCATATAAGAGAAACCATGCCTGAATATGTAACAGACAAAACTCTTGACAGAATGGCGGATAAGAAAAATATTCTCATTCAAAGACAAGCTGATGACAATTCTTCTCAAGAAATTATCCTTGAAAGTATAGACAGTGAAAATAAAACTGTTACAGTTAAAGTCGTCACAAGTGATGTTAACGGGAATTATCAAACACAAACCCAACAAATGTCTTACGACGATTTTATCGATAAATATCAACCCCATGCAGATCTTAACAATATACTTGCAAAAGTTAGTTATATTGCACAAAAATACGGATATGATGAAAGATGGCTGAGAAACGATGTTTTCAAAGGCTTAGATATCGATCATCCTGTATTCAATACAGAAGCGACAACCGTTGCTTACATAAAAGACTTTATTAAAACCACTCGTATTCAAAATGAGTACGGAGAACCAGCCTTTAACTTTTTACACTACAATAAAGATACAAAAAAACTGGAAGGTTATATTGATTCAGCGGCAATAAGAGAGGTAACAGCATTCAAATATGCAAACCCGGAATTTGCCTCGCAGGTTGACTATCTCTTAAATGCACTGGCTAACAAGCAAATATCAACACAAGAACTCCGCAATACTCTTAAAGCTCTGGAAAACGGCTATGTATCCGATACAACAATGGATTGGGTAATAAATAAAGGGCTTGTCAAAGACGGAAAAGTTAATTTCGGCGGCTTAATAGATGATGCCGCACCCGCAGGAGAATTAGCAGCCCAAAGAAACCAGTGTCTGTCTAAAGTTGAAAAAATAATCGGCACCGAACGCTTTGCTGAACTTAAAAAAGTTCTCGGTGACGACCTGACAAAAGTTCAGTGGGAAATGGTCAACGGTATGGATACAAACGAAATCCTTCATTTTGTTGAAGATATTAAAAATATATGTCTGCTTAAGCGCTCCCAAATAGACCCCGAAAACTTCTTTATAAATATTGATGGTTACGGCAGAAATGCAGAATGGGCAAAATCAATGGTAGAAACGTCCGACTATGCTGCAATGCTGATAAAAGAAGGAGCATCTCTTCAGGAGGTATTAGATGCAATTTCACACGATACCAGACAAATAGATTTACACAGCGGAACAAGTGATATCTACAGACTTCAGGGTTCCGGTGTTTTAAGATGCGACGATCCTTATTTTGCATCAGTTGGTGCTTATACCCCATACGGAGGCGGTGACAAATATGACGTCTATAAAGACAGATTCGATAAATTACTGCCGGGCAAAGGAAAAGAGTTAACAAATCCTTATCCTGATATGGAACTTACCCGTATAGGTATGGTTGAAATTAAAGGAAAAATGGAAACCGCAATGATACATCCAAAGGGCAAATATGCTGCGGCCGCGCTAAAACATGTAAATGATATTTATAAAGAACTGCAGCAGAAATTTGCGAATAAAAAGCCCACTGCGGCTGACTTACCCTATATAAATGAAAAAGTTGCGGAAATGCACTGGATTTTAGCTCATTCAATGCCCTGGGGCAGAGGCTCTGACGCTATAACAAATGCCTTTATAAAATCCGTATATAAATCATTGAACATAAAAACCTATCCGCCTGCTCAAAATGTTTCTTTTGACCTTCAGGCATTCTGCACGGAACTTTCTGATTACAAAAAAGACTATACGAAATACTACTCAAAACCGCCTGAAATTGTAGAGTAAATATGATACAATAGGTAAAAATGTTAGGAGATACCATGGATTTTTCAAAACCGTTTAAAACAGAGTCAATACCCCAAAACGCACCGTCAGTAAAAAAATGTGTTGAGGAAAAAACTCCTTTACCAAAACAGATAGTGGAATTTTTAAAAACTTTGAAAAACGGTTCTACAAAAGATGAAATAACTGCTCTATTACAAAAAAATACTAAAGAACAACTTGACGAAAATATATTTAAAACAGACAATGTAGTGTTTAATCAAACTAACTATGTTATTGCCGATGCAGCAGAACCTATGATAAAAAAAATTAACGCATTAGGCTTAAATTCAATACCAAAACTTCTCTACAGATTCGATAATAATGAAACAGACAAAGTTCTTGTTTTTATGGTAAATACAAAAGACAAACTTATGCCTTTTAACCCTAAAACAGCCACAGACAGAGCTAAAAGCGAATTTTACGAAGAAATAAAAACGCTTGCCGATAAAAAATATGTTGATTTTGAAGATATTCAAGACACATCAAAATGGTACCAAACCGAAGACGGAACACACATATATATATTAAATCCGAATATAAGCGGGTATCTGGAAGATGCAAAAATAGAAAAACTGAAACAAAACGTGTTTAATACCCTGTTTAACAACAAATAAAAACCTATTCTATATTTTCTCTTTAACAAATGCGCAAACAACTTGCCTATTACAATAAAACAAGTATAGAATAATATAGGCATATTGCTGTCAAAAAACCGGATAATATCAACACAACGACAGTACAGGGATGCCGGATTGTTTTAAATATGAGATTTTTAAAAAAGCTTTTCAAAAAAACCATACCCAAAGTTGTAACAGCCATAATTGTGCTGTTATTTCTTCTGTCCGGTTTTGTATTCTGGGGATGGTATGAAAAACAAATAAACAAATGCCGCGGTATTTATTATGTACATCAGGGGGATAAAGCATACAAAGCACACAAACTTGAAAAAGCTATCAGGCTTTACAAAAGGGGGCTTGAGCTGTATCCCGAACACTCTCAGGCAAGATGCAACCTCGGAAATATTTACGTAAAATATGAGGACTATTTTGCTGCGGCAGAGCAGTACGAAATAGCATTGCAATATGACCCTAAATTTATGGTTTGCCGTATAAATCTGGGAATTATATCAGCAGAAAAACTGGCAGATTTCGACAAAGCAATAAGAGAATACCAGATAGCCTATGACACAAAACGTGTTACCTTCCACGTGCCGTTGATTTTTGACAGTGTAAAAAGTACAAGAGAAAACAGGACAATAGCGCTCTACAATATGGGCGTAGCATATAGGGGCAAATCCATATTAACAGGTGAAAAAACACACGCTGCAAACGACTACCTTGAAAAAGCAGCACAATGTTACAAAAAAGCCCTGAAACGCAAAAAAGACAGCTATAAAATTCTATACAATTATGCTTTGACAAACCATCTTCTGGGGAATTACAAAGAAGCAGGACTAAGCTACTGTAAAGCAATTGAAGTTGAGCCTCTGGCATTTGATGCACATTACAATCTTGCACTGCTTTTAAGAAAGCTTAAACGGCCAAAAGAAGCGCAGGAGGAGCTTGAAAAAGCATTGCTTATTGTGAATACCGAACAAAATCCTCATATAGCAAAATATATATTTGATGTTTATGCAGAATCCGTAGAAAAATCAACAGCGCAGCGGGAATATCAAAGAACTCAAAGAGCAACTGCTCCGGAAAGTCAGGTTAAAGAAGGAATGAGAACACCGCATATAGTTTCTGATGAAATTGAAAACGAAGATGATCCGCTCGGTATTTCACACATAACCTATGTAAACGGTAAAGTCGTAACAGACTCTGAAGAAGCAGACAAGCATATGAAAAAAACCTTCAGCAAATGTACATCTAAAAAACTGTTTGAAGATTTTGAAGAAGAGGATTTGTTATTCAATGGCAGATATGACAAGAGCTTCTAAAAATAATTTTGAAGAACTTCAATTTTTAAGAGAAATTGCACTTACGCTTGCATGCAGTGAGGACTCTCAGTTACTTTTAAATAACCTTAAATCAATTTTTGAAAAGTATTTAAGCGTGAACAATTTTCAAATTTTTATAAAAGACGATTCAACCAACGTTCTCAGGGATTTTGTTAAAGACTGGATTACTGTTGAAAAAAATCAGCAGCACGAACTTGTGGAAAATATTTTTCAAAGGTTGAAAAATATACGGGATAACGGATTTATACTGAACAACAAATTAATAAAATATAACGAAAAAAAGACACCTCTGTTTGAACACAATATAAAAGAAGAACAAAACCTTTTATATTTTCCGGTGTTTAACGAAAAAAATACAATAGGTATCATAGAAATCAATTTCAACAGTATTGAAAAAGAAATTGACACATTAACTTTTCTGACAGTCCTGAGAATTGCCGCCGCACAAATAAATACAGCTATAGTAAACAAAATACTAAACCGCAAACTCTGTGTTCAAATAAAGTTTCAAAAAGTAATGAAAAGTATTGCAAAATTGATTGAAAACCAGTTTGAATTAAACTATATTTTGCCCATTATAGGCGAACTAATAGACGGCTTTGTGACAGAGCATTTGATATACATTTTTGTAAAAGATGAAAAAGACAACTACAAACTCTTCTGGCCCCTTGATTGTCAGGATTCTTCAATTTTGTCTTTATTGCCCAAAATTACCAATAAAAAGACCTGTGTAATATCAAAAGACGGCAAAACAGGACTCTTTGCCTTGAAAAACGATGACAAAATAACAGGCGTTATAGCAGCAAGCAGCAATATTGACAGGCTTTCCAAAACTGATATAGATTACCTTGTACAACTCAGCCTTCAGGCTTCTGTCACTACCCAGAGAGCCAATTCTTATGCACAGGTGCTAAAATATGCAACACTTGACGCATTGACCGGCCTAAACAACAGACGCCAGTTTGAAATGCGTCTTAAACAGGAGGTTGCAAACGCACTGAGAAATAAAAAGCCATTGTGCTGCATAATGCTCGATATCGACTATTTCAAACACGTTAATGATACCTGGGGGCATTCAGCAGGGGATTGTGTATTAAAAAGCGTTGCCAGAATTGTTTCTCATGAACTTCGTGAATACGATATTGCTTCACGTTACGGGGGAGAAGAATTTTGCATTCTGCTCCCTGACACAAAAATAAATGAGGCGGCTTTTGTCGCACAAAGGTTACGTAAGGCTGTTGAAAAATCCGACATAAATATTTCACAAGAAGGGCTTGCCGGAGAAGTTTTAAATGTAACCATAAGCGTCGGAGTAAGCGAATTTGATGAGGCTTTTTCAGAACCTCAAAGACTGCATCAGAGTGCAGATGTTGCGCTCTATGAAGCAAAACACAGAGGCCGAAACCGTGTGGTCGTGTACGATGAAAGTTTAGAGTAGTTTTTAATACCTGAAACATCCTTTTTCATGGTCATCAACAACCCCTATGGCCTGCAAATAAGAGTAAACTATTACCGTGCCGACATATTTCATACCGCGTTTTTTTAAATCTTTTGAAATCGTGTCTGAAAGCTCCGTGCTTGCAGGTAATTTGTCGTAATCTTTTTTAACAACCTTATTGTTTGTAAAACCCCAGATGTAGTTTGAAAAGCTCCCGTATTCTTTTTGTATCTGCATAAAAATTTTTGCATTGCCGATTGCACTCTGGATTTTGTTTCTGCTGCGTATTATTTTTTCGTTTTTTAAAAGCTCGTTTATCTTGTCTTCACCGTAGTTTGCAACCTTTTTAACATCAAAATTATCAAAAGCAGCCCTGAACGCTTCTCTTTTTTTCAGCACTGTCAACCACGACAGTCCAGCCTGAAAAGACTCCAGTATCAAAAGTTCGAACAAATCCCTGTCATCATGTTTTGGCACGCCCCATTCCTCATCATGATATTTTTTGTAAATTTCTGATTTCTCGTCAACCCAGCTGCATCTTTTCATATATAATCCTTTTTTCATTTATAATACAATATAAAGGATTAAAAGAAAATGTATTACAAAACATATTATTCATCACCCTCGGGAAATATTCTTCTTGTCAGCGATGGAAATAACCTATGCGGACTGTGGTTTGAAGGACAAAAATATTTTGCATCAAAACTCGGGGACAACATGCCTGAAAACAACACCCTTAAAATTTTCAATACCGTAAAAAATTGGCTGAACAGGTATTTTGACGGCCAAAAACCGGATTTAAAAGAACTCCCGCTTGCACCGCAGGGAACAGAATTTCAAAAAAAGGTATGGAAAATTCTCTGTGAAATCCCCTACGGCCGTGTAATAACATACGGCGACATCGCAAAAAAACTAAATCCAAATGCACGTTCGGCTCAAGCCGTTGGTGGAGCCGTAGGTCATAACCCGATTTCTATAATCATTCCTTGCCACAGGGTTGTGGGGAGAAATAAAAGTCTGACAGGTTATGCTGCGGGAATTAATACGAAAGTAAAGCTGCTCGAGCTTGAAGGTGTGAATACATCAAATTACAAGAAATAGCGAAAATAAAATAAATTTCAAATTGTATTTGACCCGATTTTTTAGTAAAATTTTTAATTGAAAATCGTAAATATGGGAAAATGGATTTTCCTGATGTGTGGGTACGGTGAGTTCATGAAGTTTACATACGAGGAATTAGTTAAGGTCACGGAAGCGCAGGTGCTGCATTGCAGCAATACTTCAGGTGCATTGAGTATTTCCACAGATTCTCGCAATATAAATGACACAAATGTTTATTTGCCCTTAAAGGGTGAAAAATTTGACGGGCATGACTTTATTAAAGATGCCGTAGATAAAGGTGCAAGGGGCTATTTTACAAGTGATAAATCCCTTGTGTTCCCGCAGGCAAAATTTGTTCTTTATGTAAAAAATACTCTTGAGGCTTATTTAAAACTTGCTTTATATTACAAAGAAAAAATAAATCCAATTACTATAGCAATTACGGGAAGCTCGGGCAAAACAACCACTAAAGAAATGATGGCGTCAGTAGTTTCTCAGGCGTATAAAACACATAAATCACCGTTGAATCACAACAATGAAATAGGTTTGTGCCAGACTTTGCTTTCCATGCCTGTTGATACGGAAGTATTGATTCTTGAAATGGGTATGCGAGGCCTGGGTGAGATTGAATTGTTATCTAAATATTCAAAACCCGATATAGCAGTTATTGTAAATACCGGCACTACTCATATCGGCCGGCTGGGGTCTGAAAAAAATATCGCCATAGCAAAGTGCGAAATCACAAAATATCTGCACAAAGAAGGCTGCCTGTTTGCGCATGATACAGAATTAATCAGAGAAGTTAATAATTTTGACGGGCAAACTGTATATTTAAGCTTGAACTCACCCGAGCTTAAAGATGTAAAATTAAACGAAAACTCCAGCACTTTTACTTACAAAAATTACCCTTACGAATTGAATATCGAAGGACTGCATAATATACAAAATGCCCTGTTTGTAATAAATACTGCGTTAAAACTCGGTATATGCGAAGATAAAATTGCAAAAGGTTTAAAAGAATATCACCCGATTGAAAAAAGATGGGAGCTTATTGAGGCTGCCGGTTTTAAAATCATTAACGACAGTTATAATTCCAATCCGGAATCATTAAGAGCGGCTGTTTCAACATTTTTAACCACAAAAAAACCGCCGAGACTCCTTGTACTGGGCGATATGGGGGAACTTGGCAAAAACGAAAAAGAATACCATAAAGAAATCGGTGTATTTTTAAATAACTTTGATGATGTTAAACTTATTACGGTAGGCGAACTTGCAAAATATATTGCTCAGGGTACAAAACATAAATCAGTAAGTTTTGCGGGCAATGAGGGTGTTGCGTCTTATATCATTGAAAATATAGAAAAAGGCACTACAATACTTTTTAAAGCATCACGCTCAATGAAATTTGAAGAAATAATCAAGGAGTTAAATCAATAATGATATTAGCAATAGTAGCAGCACTTGTCGCATTTGTTTTGTCTTTGCTTCTGGGCGTGCCTTATATAGATTTTTTAAAGAAAAAAATGCTCGGGCAATATATCAGAGAAGAAGCCCCTGAATCTCATGCACAAAAAGGCGGAACACCGACAACAGGCGGGGTCTTTCTTGTTACTGCAGCTATTATTGCTGCTGTTGTATCTCTGTTTATGGCTGAAAAAACCTCAACAGGAGCGTTTTTGCTTTTGATAACATTTATTTTTTACATGTTCGCAGGGTTTCAGGATGACTCGCAAAAATTTGAACACCACGCAAACAAAGGCCTGAGCGCAAGAGGCAAACTCATTTTGCAGATAGCCATTGCCTGTCTGCCCGTTATGTTTGTTACAATAAGCGGCAGAACATTTTTGACCTTCGGAGAATATACTCTGAATCTCGGTTATTTGTATCCGGTTTTCGGAATTTTTCTTATAACCGGTGTATCTAACGCCGTAAACCTGACTGACGGATTGGACGGTCTGGCCGCTTCCAATATGGTTGTGTCAACGCTTGCGCTTGCAATAATAAATCTTATTATGGGCAACATTGATATTGCTATTATATGTGCTTCCGTAATGGGCGCGTGCCTCGGATTTTTATATTTCAACAGACACCCCGCAAAAGTGTTTATGGGCGACACAGGCTCGCTTGCTTTGGGCGGTGTGTTAGGTACAATTGCTGTTATGGGCAAATTTGAGCTCTGGCTTATTCCGATAGGAATAATATTTTTAATCGAAACATTGTCCGTAATGCTGCAGGTAACCAGCTACAAACTTACGGGCAAAAGAATTTTCAAAATGAGTCCGATACATCATCATTTTGAACTTTGCGGCTGGAAAGAGGTAACAATAGTAAAAGTCTTTACGCTTGTTAACTTTATTTTTTGCACCGGTGCTGTTCTTTTGTTCTGGTATTTAAACAGGTAAGGTATAAAAATGAAAAGAAAATGGTTTGATAAAAAAGTATTAATATTAGGACTCTCTAAAAGCGGCATAGCAGCAGCTAAGTATCTTAACTCACACGGTGCAGACTGTTTTATTACTGAAAAAAAACCGCTTGAGCCCAAAGATGAACAAACCGTTAAAGAGCTGAATGAAATAGGCATAAGAACAGAATTCGGCGGACACAGCGAAGAATTTATGAGTGATGTTTATCTTGCTGTCACAAGCCCCGGCATTCCTCCAAAATCAGAGCTTATGCAAAAATTGAAAGAAAAAAATATTCAGGTCATAAGCGAGATTGAGCTTGCTTATCTTGAAACAGGAATTCCTTTTATTGCAATTACGGGTACAAACGGAAAAACAACAACAACAGAGCTTACAAATTTTATAATAAACAAAGAATACCATGCTGAAAAATGCGGTAATATAGGTATTCCGCCCTGTTCACTGCTGGACAACAGCAAGGATATTGATTATCTTGTGTGCGAGGTCAGCTCTTTTCAGCTTACTTACAGCCCGAGTTTTCGCCCGCAAATTGCAGTGTGGATGAACTTTACACCTGACCATATAGACTGGCACGGCGGTCTTGACGGGTATTTTGAAGCAAAAGCATCTTTATTTGCATCAAACAAAAAACCCGGCTTTGCCATATTCAACGCTGCAGATGAAAAAGTTTTTGAGTTCGGCCAAAATTACGACGGAGAAAAATATTTCTTTGACAAAGAACTGGAGAAAAACTGTTCTTATATTAAAGATAATGC
>CALVAT010000037.1 GCA_944325565.1 Candidatus Gastranaerophilales bacterium | reverse complement strand
TTTAATGGAGCGAGAGACGAGGCTCGAACTCGCGACCCCTTCCTTGGCAAGGAAGTGTTCTACCACTGAACTACTCTCGCATTCGGTAATTATTATTATACATGGCAAATTTTATTTTTCAACTATTTTATTTTGTTCTTTACAAATTCTATTTCGTCACTCTTTTTAACAATACTTCCGTTAAGTTTTTTCTTTAAAATTTCTTCTAAAATTTCTCCTATTTCCCTGCCGTTTTTTATCCCCATCTCTTTCAATTCATCTCCGTTTAATTCAACCCGTATCAATGATAAATTTTCAAGATATTTTAGCGCTTCTTTTCTCTGTGTAAGAAGATAATAAACAAGAATAGATTCTGTTGTTCTTCTGGCAAAAAATTTGTATATATCGAAGTTTGTATTCATCACGCTAAGGTGGTTGTTCATCAAATATTCGATGTCGCTAAATACTTTTTTTTCACTGCGGGTAAAACAAAACTGTTCGATAATTTTCTGGTTTGTCAAAACTGTTCCCAAATATACCAGCCAAACGTGATATGGATTGTACTTGTCTACAAGTGTTTTAATTTCTAACCCTTTAATTTCAGGCTTTTGCCCGTATATTAATTTATAGTTTTCATTCACTATAAACATGTCATAGACCTTTGCGCTATTCAGCGAAAAGCACTGCTTAAGTTCAGATTTTATCCTCGCCCAGGAAATATCATCATGCATCTGCGTATTTATATATTTTTCCTGCAAAGCTTTGGTGTGGGCATCTCTGCGGAAGTTAAATCTTGCTGCAAATTTTAGTGCACGTAAGATTCTTGAGGGGTCTTCGTTAAAGCTGTTGTCGTGCAATACTCTAATTTTTTTATTATTTAAATCTTTTATTCCGCCAACATAATCTATAACATCACCGTAATTCTTTTTGTTCAATGACATGGCAAGAGAATTGATGGTAAAATCACGTCTGTAAACATCTTCCTGCAAAGAACATCCTATTTTAACAACAACAGGCAAATGTCCTCTGTGCGGGTAAAACTCCTGCCTTGTGGAGGCAAAGTCAATTTCTATTTCTCCGTCAAAGATGACTTTTGCTGTTTTAAGTTCGTTTTGCACTTGCTGTATTTTGCAGTAATTTTTTTCAGCAAGAAGGTGACAGAATTTTATAGCATCGCCTTCTACCGTTACATCTATATCAAGAGATTTTCTTTTTAATATCAAATCTCTTACAATACCGCCTATTAAATAAATTTGAAAATTGTGTTCATCTGCTGTTTGAGAGCATAATTTAAGAGCGTTCAATATGTCGTCAGAAAGCTGTGCTTTCATTTGTTTTTCTATATTTAAAGGCATGTTTTTAATGATTTTTTACGTATATATTACCGAATAATTTTACAAAAGAATTGCGTTCTTTTTCAAGTTCTTCGATTCTTTTAATCAAAATCTTGTTGTCGGATAAAAGCTCTTCCAGCTTGCTTACAAGTATTTGATTATCTTTCTTGTATTCGCCAAGCTGCACAGCCTCTTCAATAAAATCTGTCTGTTTTATATAATCCGCAACATCACTCGTGATTTTTCTTGCAATGGATTCTGCAAGCACCGCAAGGGTTTGATTGGAAATATCAAGAGTTACATTTTTTAATTCATTTTCGACTTCTCTGTTAACTTCATTCAATACTGCAACAGGAAGTTCTTGCGGGTCTTGAATATTTTGTACATTTTCATTGTGTTCCGGAGGTATAATTTGTGCTTCATGAATCTCTTTTGACGGCTCTTTGTCTTCTTCTGGAGTTTCAGGTATTTCTACAGTCATATCAACAGGAGTGATGTCGTCTTTGTTCATAATATTGATTTCGTGCCGCGGTTCTTTTTGTTTTATTCCGTTGCGAATTTTTTCAACAGCCATTTCGTCAAAAAATTCTACCCCGTTTGCATCTTCATAAATCGGCTCTATTTTCCAATTTTTGATAAACGCCTCGAGAATAAAATTGTCTATGAACAAATCTTCACTGTTTAAGATTTCAATAATTTTTTCTTTATTAAGCATCAAGACCTCAACAACCTGAATGTATATAAATGATAATATATTTTGAACAAAAAGAAAATACATTGTAACATTTGAGGAAACTTTTTTTTTAATCTGTCGTCATGGGAATTAACAAGAGAGATTTACAAAGTATAAATTTTTTGGATGAGGAATTTGGAAATGTTAAATAATCTGACACAAAATTTTGCTGTCGAAGATTTTGACGTACAAAATTTTGAGGAAAATCTTTTAGAAAAAGAAGAAAATCAGGATTTACAAGATTCCGCTCAAGATGCTGAGATTGAAACAGTAGAAACCTTCAGCACAATTGTGAAAAAAAATGATATTTTACAAAATTATCTTAAAGATATAGGCCGGATAAAACTTTTAAAAGCGCAAGAAGAGAGGGAACTCGGCAGGCAAATCAGAGAGGGGAGTGCAAAAGAGGCTGAGCTTGCTAAGAAAAAACTTATTCAAGCAAATTTAAGACTCGTTGTCAGCATTGCCAAAAAATATATAGGTCAGGGTGTCTTGTTTATGGATTTAGTTCAGGAAGGGTCTTTAGGACTGATTAAGGCAGCTGAAAAATTTGATTACAAAAAGGGTTTTAAATTTAGCACTTACGCAACGTGGTGGATAAAACAGTCTATTGTGAGGGCAATATCTAATCATTCGCGTACAATAAGAATCCCTGTGCATATGACAGATAAAATCAGGCTTTACAAAAAAGTTTCCGCAGCTTTAACAAGCAGGCTGGGACGGGAGCCAAATGATGAAGAAATGAGCGAGCAGCTCGGTATATCTGTAAAAAAGCTTGAAAATATAAAAAATGCGATTTTTAAAGACCCTGTGAGTCTTGATACACCTATAGCAGAGGATCTGGTTCTTGAGGATTATGTTGCTGATGACAGCTATCGTTCTCCGGACTCTGCCACGCAGTCATTGTTTCTGTATAAAGATGTAATGTCTATGCTCGACTTTTTAAATCAGCGTGAAAAAACAATTCTGATAAACCGTTTTGGGCTTAATGGCAACAGCAAACATACACTGGAAGAAATAGGCAAGATAATGGGTTTTTCAAAAGAGAGAATACGCCAGATTGAAAACATTGCCCTGCAAAAGCTTAAAGCCAAACAGGAAATATCACACCTTAAAGAATATTTAAACTAAAAAATAAATCAGAAGTGCGAGGGTAACAACAACTTTCAAAGGATACTTATAATTTCTGTTAAGAAATTGTATGGTCTTCTTTGGACATCTTAAACTCCTTAGTGACGCTATTTCAGCAAAATCCGGTTTCGGGTTTTGCTTTTTTTTGTTTAACTGGCCGGTTTTTGTATAGCCGGTATGCTATGACAGAAAGTATAATTTAAAGTATAAAAATTAATACCGAATTTTACAAACTTTACATATTGAAATAATCAAAATATAGAGGTATAATAATTGAGCCGAAGAAAGTATTATGGGAATGAGAAAGGAGATTAAAATGCGCGTCAGCTTAGCTACAAACCACATGTCATGCCAACCTTTGAGAAGTTTTGGAAAAGCTGAACAGCCTCAAAAAAATCCTCAGGCGAACCCTGCGTTTGCTTCCAATAATACTGTTTCTAAAGAAGAATACGATAAGTTGAGCGCAAAATACGATCTTGCTTGTCGCATTGCCTGTGCACAGGCAGAGCAGTATAATCAGCTTGCTGCTAAATACAGAGCTGTTGCTAAGTAAGTTTTTTTTAATTCAAGCTCACATCTTTTAAATGTTCTATTTTAGGGTTGTCTTTTCCTAAAACAGATATTATGTCTATGCGAAATTTTTTGTATTCTTCTTCTGTTGTCTGCATATATGCCAGTCCGGCTTTGAAAATCTGTTCAAGCTTTTTGTGATTTACTGCTTCAAATGGGTGTCCGCAGCTTTCGTTTGTGCGTGTTTTAACTTCCACAAAGACAAGGTTATCTCTGTCTCTTGCAATTATATCTATCTCGGCCAGCCTTGAATATCTAAAGTTTCGTGCGAGTATTTTGTATCCTTGTTTTTGCAAAAACTGGCACGCAATATCTTCCCCTGATTTGCCCGTGGTTTTGTTGTTAAAGAATTTAGGCATATATGCTCTCCATATCTTCTATGAGGTTGAGCATTTTTTCTTTCATTGATTTCGGGTATAAAATTTCGCAGCTGTCAAAGTATCTTATCAACCTTTTTAAAATCAAATCTTTATCTTCAAGGCTGTTGGATACAATGATATAGTCCAGTCCCTGTTCTATAACGTTTTCTCCTTCTTTAAGCTTGTAAGAAGAAGCAAGCCTGTTTTTCAGTTTGAAGGTGACAGAACCGGCCAGATTTATTGTCGAAACCTGAGGAGTCTGCTGGACGTCAATAATGTTTTCCAGCAAAAATTCTTTATAAGAGTTCGTGCCGTAATAATATCCGATTAGTGCGGCTTTGTTGTTTTTATAAATAATTTTTACCGGAGCAATATGATATTTTTCTATTTCACCTGTTGAATCGTCCGGATATTTTATTGTTAACTTGAGTTTTTCTTTGCAGTATTTTTCGAACTTTTTGATATTTTCATCGTATAAAGCCAGTTGAAAATCTTTGATATACGGGTCTATTGTTTTTTCAGATATTAAATCGTAAGTGCTGTCAGAGAAATTTTTTTCTATAATCTGCAAGGCGCTGCTAAGATTGGTCTTTAATTCCGGACTTTGAATATGCGCGATAGAGTTTTCTATAAGTTTGATTAAAGATAAATCTTTTTCATTAAAATCCACTGGGTCAATGCTTCTTTGTATATAATATTTATTATCTTTTTGTTTTATGACGGGTAAATTCAGGAGCTTTAAGGTATTTAAATATTTGTTAATCAGCTCTTTTCTGTAACTGTTGTCTGATGTATCTTCAACAATTTCCAGCAGTTCCTCTATTTCGAGAGGATTTTTTATAAGTTCTTTTAATAGTTCTATTAGTCTGTAACCTGCATTGTTTATCTTACTGACCGACATTTTTATATCCTGCTTTTATATTCTTTAAAATCTTCAAAAATTCTTTTTGCACAGATTTTGGCGAAAGTAATTTGCAATCCGTACCGAAAGACAGAATTCTTTGATAAAAATTGAATTTGTTTTTAACGTATGCTCTGACTTTTATTGAGGATTCGTCTTTTTCTATAATTTCTTCGTACTCGTTGCATTTAAAGGTCTGTGCGCATACGCCTTGTAATAAATATTCGACTTCTACAACCTGTTGTGTATAATTTTGTTCAGATTTTGGTGCGCTATATATTGGTGTTGTTATTTCTTTAATTTTGTCTATTCTTAAATAGCCAAAGTTGTCGTATTTCAAATTGTGACCCCATATATAAAGTTTTTGATGTTCAAAAGTAATATATTCAGGTGAAAATTCCAGCTCTTCCAGCCCGTGGCGCGGTGATTTATAAATAAATTTGGCTCTTTTATGTGTTTTGATAAAAAGAATCAATGTATTTAATATATCAATATCAATATCGTTAAACGGATGATTTGAGTTTAGAATTTCTGCTGAAGCCTTGTCCGGTGCGAGGTCGGATATTTTTGAAAACAAGTTGTTCAAATGAAAAACCAGCTGCCAGTTTTCACGTGCAATGACGCCCTCTTTAAAAGTTTGCAAAGCTTTTATCTGGCTTTTGTTAAAATGAATTCCGAAGGGATGTGATTTTAGAACGTATTTGTTGTCTGTTTTTTGAGAAGGCCTGCTTATAATACAGCCGGCTTTTCTTAAAGTATTTATGGTAATAGTTATGCTGTCTTTAGAAAGATCTTTGTCTATAATCGGGTTCTGTTCAAGAATTTCGATTAATTCATTTCTTGAAAGCGGTTGTTTAATTAATTGCGAGAGCAAAAACAAAGCTCTATAACCTGTTTTGGTTATATTACTGTTCTCGTTGAGATTTTTGTTTTGCACAAAATTCATTTTGCGTTATTCTTTATTTTTTAGAAAATTTGATTTCCTTTTCAGTTGTTTCTTTTGCAACATCATTGATATGAATTTTATTGACAATACTTGCACGTTTTTTACGGAAAAGCATGTCAGTAAAGGCTTCAATTCTTGTAATAAAACCTGCCTCGCCTGTCTGTTCATCAACTGAAAGATTTAAAATAGGTTTGTTGAATTTTCTTGCTGCTCTTGAAATTCTTTCAACCATTATGGAATCTGGGCCGCATCCGAAAGCATTTATTGTAATAAGCCCGTCAATGTTGTTATCCTGTAAATAATGTCCGGCAGCACCTGTCATTTCGTATTCATTTGCCCAGTAGAGTTTTGATTCCATTGCACAAATGCCTTCTTTCAACTGTTCAATTGAAAGCTGCTCTGCAGTGTAAGATTTAACATCCAGTTTTTCGAGTTTATCGAATATTTTCATTGATATGCGTTCGTCAAATAAATTGTAGCTGTGTGCAAGAACGGCAACACTAATCGGATAAGACTTCTGGTTGTTAACAATTACTACCTGCCCTTTTTTGGCGTAATTCAATGCTTTTTCAAAAGAAATACCGGAGTTGAGCATGATTTTAAAATTGTTTAATACTTTCCAGCCTTCTTTAGAAGCTTCTTTAATCCTTTTTTCATCAGTTATGCCGAATGGTGCTACTGCTTCTTTTAAGAAAGAATACAAACCGCGGTTTTTTTCTGATTTGTCTAAAGTTGCATCGATTATTGTGAATTTTCTTTTAACAACATTTTTGATTAAATCCGGCAGCCCTCTGATTTTAGAACAGTTATAGATTTTGTGGTCAATGGATTGTATAGAAGGGATGAAGATTTTATCTATACCCTTGTCTAAAAGGTTTAAAATATGTCCAACATACACTTTTATAGGAAGGCATGTTTCAGACACAACGAGTGCTGAACCATCCGACATGGTCTGTTTTGTTGTTTTGTCGGAGATAATTACTTTGATACCGAGGCTTTCAAAAAAACCATACCAGAATGGAAAGTAATTGTAGTATGACATGGCTCTCGGAATCCCTATTTGCATTGTTTCGGACATCTAATCTTCCTTCTGTGACTTTTCCTATACAGAATATATTATAAATCAAAAAAAATTTTTTTCAGAATAAGCATTTTTTATAAAGTTGTACAAAAAAATTTATTATCCTTAAAACACTACATTGATAGCAGTTTAAGACGTGTTCGGTTACTGCTACATTCTTAACATTACTTAATAAAAAGCAAAAAATTAAGTGTAAAGGGTACACATATTTGTAAATATATGTTAATATGTTCGTTACAAAATAGCAATTTATTAGTATGTTTTGCATTAAACATTCATGTGTGAAGACTTTGGCAGGGTTAAATGAAGTTACAGTCACTAAATTATACTAGACAACAAAACGTTAATACGGAGCATAGAAATTCCAAAGGTAAAAGTCCATCATTTGGAAATCTTGCTGTCGGTTTTGCGACATTTATTGAAAATAATGGTTTTTTGGGAGAGTTCCTGAGTATTGATACATTCGGCATGATGGCACCGAGAACAGGTCAGGGGTATTTAAGAAACCGTGAAGAACTCGGACATTTGAATTACAAAGCCGGTCGTGAAGAGTTGATAAGAGAATTGTTATCAGGCCCTGCGTTTTTTTATGTACCGCTTATGGTGATGACCGGTGTTGGTCTTTTGCGCGGTAAAGTAGCTAAAGTACAGGCCAGCGTTCTTGATAGCTTTAAACCGATTATGCAAAAAACATCTGCTGCTCTTAAAGATTCTGCAGCTATCAAAAAAGATTTTGTTAACAATCTGGCTGATGAGGCTTTTAAAGGTTATGATAAAGAAAAAGGTCTTATTACAGAGCTTTCTGATTTGATGATGAAAAATATCGAAAAGGCTGAACCTGCTAAAAACCTTAGAGCCAGAGCCGTAGATGTAATAACAAGGCTTAATAAAGCAAACGGCAAATATCTTGATAATGCGGCTACTATAAAAGCAGGCGGAAAAGAGCATAATGTTTCGGCACTTTTTAAAGATATGTCGAACTATCTTGATGATTTTACTAAAAAGGCTGCTAAAACATCTGATGACAAAGAAACCTTTATTGATAAATTCCATAAAAAAGCAAGAGATTTGCGCTATGCAACTAATATTCTTGCTGTTAGCGCTCTTTCAGCTTTCTTATGCGTAATCCCAAAACTTTATCAGACCGGTGATAATTTCCCCGGAGTAGACGGTCTTAATACGGGAGAGAATAAAGATGCTGCTTCAAATGCACAGGGAGCACAACAGGATAATAAAGCAAAGGGGGCTGCGTAAATGAAAATTAACGGTTATTCATCAGCAGCACCGCGTGCTACTTACAAACAAAATACAAACAACACTCAGCCGTCTTTTGGCAATGTTGCTTCAAGAGCATTTGAAACTCTGGGCAAGGCATGTGATATAGAGCCGAACGGTTCTTTGACAAGAACAATGTTCTTTCTTGTAGCAACTGTGTTTATGCTTGGCGGAAGATTTTTTGAATCCAGAAGCAATGATGAGAAAAGAGAAGTTGTTACACGTGATGTTCCGGCAGTTGCTCTTTCAGTAGCGGGCGCTCCTATGATAAATAAGGCTGTTGCATACGCTGTTACTAAAAAATCTGGTGTACCTATTTTAACTAACGGCAATCCGGATGATCCTATAATTTCTATAGGAAAAGACAAGTCTGGCAAGCCTAAATTTACTCTCGGTAAACAGGGCAAGATTTTCAGTTCTTCTTTTGCTTCGCAAAAACAAATTATAGACTGGTATTCAGGACTTGAAAATATGGATGACGCGCTTGTTAACTTCTCAGAAACGGTTGACAAACACGGTGGTAAACTGGAAAAAGTATTTAAGAAATTAGGTTTGTCTGATTTATTGCACTCTGTTACGGATAAAAAAGATAACAAGGGCATTTTAGACGCTATTAAAGAGGCTAAAGCTAACGGAAGCGAAGGTTTTAAAAATCTGGAAAATGCATTAAAAGCAGTTCCTCAGGATAACAATCTTCTTAAATTTGCGAAGAAAGCGCATGCTTATGTTAAACTCGGCGGAATTGGATTTATGGCAGCTACTCTCGGGTATTTCCTTCCGCATTTGAATATTATTACGACCAAGAAAAAATACCAGAAAAAACTTGACGAGGGCAAAATTTCGCAGGCTGATTTTGATATAAGAATGCAGAGAACATCGCCTGTATTCAGAGTTTCTTCGGGTATATTGAGTTTCCACAGATCATCAGCCCAAAAGACTTTTAAAAATCTTTTGAGCATGATGGAAGCGTCTTCTGTTTCAAAAACTAATTAAAACGCATTTGTTGAATCTCAATGTCTTCAATATCGCACAGTTCATTAGCGATATCGATTCCTGATTCGTCATTTATAATTTCGAGCAATATTAGGCCTTTAGGTGAACATTTGCCGTTTATTTCTTCGTGCAGGCCTATTCTGGTTTTTATAATACAGCCGTATTTTGTGAGAATTTCCTGTACAGATACGGCTGTATCAAGGCGGTTGTTAATTTTTATACCTATAATTGTTGTCATAATTTTTCTCCGTGTAGTATAAAAAACCCGCTTCTAGAATGATGAAGAAGCGGGGTATTAAAAAGAATCCTGTTATTTTACTTCTAGTTTTTTAGTTTCTTCATCTGAGGATTTTAATTTAGGAAGGTCAAGACGCAGGATACCGTTATCTAAATGTGCCTGAGCGTCGGAGATGTTGATTTCTTGCGGGAAGTATACTGTTCTGCAATAATCCCCGTAGGCAAATTCTGTTTTGTGATATTTTTTGCTTTTTTCTTCTTTTTCCTCTTGTTTTTTGGCAGAAATAGTCATGTAGGATTTATTTAATTCAATATCAATGTCTTCTTTTTTTATACCGGGAACCTCTACCCTTATTCTGTATTCGTTATCAAATTCTTTTATGTCAACAGGAATGGTCAATCCCTTTGTTTCTTTTTCGAGAACGTATTCTGGAAAAACTGAATCAAAACTGCGTCGCAGTATAGAATTGATTTCTTCGTTCAGGGTGTTCATAAAAGTATCGGGTTTTCTTATTAAATATTTCATGCAGACTCCTTTGTTAGTAGTGGTAAAACAGAATAATTTTATGTATATTCTGCACGAAAAAGATGCTGCTTACATTGCCTGAAAGCAGCATCTTTATTGTATAAGTGTATAAAATTAAAGATTAATTTTCTTCTTCTTCAATTGCAGCGTCGTATGCTTCCAATTGTTTTTTCTTTAAGTTATGTACAACCGCATCTACCAGAAAGTCATAAGATTTCATTTTTGTAATTTCAGGTGTAAACTCTCTAATTAAAGAAGCTCTGACAATTTCTTCGAGCTTGTCGTTAGCAGTTTCTGTATCATTATCCGAGCAGATCATGTCAATATATTTTGAATTGACTTTGTAGTCTTGCATTTGTGAAAACATAAGCCATTTAAGTCGTGGTTTTATTGACTTAAGATGTTTCACTATTTTCAAATTTTTCAAATTAAACATAATTTATTCCGCCTATTAATTAAATTTTTTGGATTTGACACATCACACAAATATAAAGTTTGCTCAAGAATTAAATTTACTTTTTCAAAGCACACTCTTAACAATTTGTTACCAAGGTGGATATGTTCAATGTATCTAATCTAGTGTCGCAGTTGCTGCCGGCTGAGCGCAGCCAGCACCTGCTCACCTTTGCCTTCTTTTTCCACTCTGCCGAATAAAAGCTGACTAAATGTCAGGTTTTATGAGAGGCTTTGATTTTGTGAAAAATGGCTTCACTATGTGAACAATGTGTCACTCGCCTACACTTAACTTCGTTAAGTTTCGGTGACAGGCTCACAAGTATCGCTTACGCTCTACTGTTCGCTTTGTCAAAAAATTCGTTCACGTCGCTTGGCTCCTTATCACGAATTTTTCTCGAACACTTTATTGTATTGTCGTTTTTTTTCAGACTTTTGTCAATGTGTAAAAACCGGCTTGTGATAAGCCGGTTTGAGAATTGTTCTATTCAGTTTTATTAAAAGCTTGGGTTATTCCCAGCAGACTTTATTTTTGAATTTCTTCTCCTTCCTTCTTACTTTGATACATTTCTTTTCATTGAACATTAGCTTGATTCCTTCCAATTCATCTTGGAGTTCTTCTAAAGCCAAGTCTGCGTCCATTTCCAGGTACATGTTCTTTGAAATCACGAATACGCCTCCAGTTATGTAATAAACTATGAACCGTAATGTTCTATCCCTTCGGTTCATAGTGTGTATTACGGCATTTTTTTTCAAAACTTGAGTAAATTTATGTAAAGGTTTATAAAATTGTTTCTTTTCTTTACAAAAGATAATACAATATTACTGGAGGAGACTATTGTGGATAAACCGGAAGTAATTTTTGATATAAATGGATTTTTAAAAAAAGCTGTAGCCGAGCAGGTATCTGACGTGCATTTGCGCATAGGCGAGGTGCCTGTTGTGAGAAAAGACGGGAAAATTGTAAAAACCAACTATCCTGTTATCAAGGAAAAAGACATATCTCATGTTTTGAATATAGTATTGCCAAAATACCTTAGAACAAAGGTTCAGTCGGCTTTTGACCTTGACTTTTCTTATGAAATCAAGGGCATTTCAAGATTCAGAATTAATCTGGCGCGCCAGATGGGTAATACCTCGCTGGTATTCAGAATTATTCCTTATGATATTCCTACATTCCAGCAGTTGAAGCTGCCGCCTGCTTTGAATATGTTTTCAAAATTTAACAGCGGAATTGTGCTTATCACCGGCCCTACCGGAAGCGGTAAATCTACTACAATTGCGTCTTTGATTGACTTGATTAACAAAAATGAACGAAAACACATAATCACAATCGAAGACCCTATAGAGTTTATCTACTCAAACAAAAACTGTATTATTACCCAAAGACAGGTAGAAATCGATACAATGTCTTTCCCTGACGGTGTGAAGTATGCACTGAGACAGGATCCGGATGTTATACTCATCGGGGAAATCAGGGACTTAGAAACACTTTCCAGTGCAATGAAAGCTGCAGAAACAGGCCACCTTGTTATTGCTTCACTGCACACAAACGATGCTATTCAGACTGTTAACAGAATAGTTGGTATGTTTGAACCTAAAGACAGAGAGGGTGTAAGAAAACAACTGGCCGAAACTCTTAAGGCCTGTGTTGCACAAAAACTTATACCGCTAAAAACAGGACACGGGCGTATTCCGGCATGTGAGATTATGGTTGTTACGCCGACTATCAAAGACTTCATTATTAAAGATGAGCTTGAACAAATTTACGACCTTGTTAAAAAAGGCTCTTATAATGACATGATTACAATGAATATGTCTTTGTTCCAGCTTATAAAAGAGGATTTAATCTCTAAAGATGTTGCTATTGAATCCAGTGACAACAAGGTTGAGATTGAACAAATGCTTAGAGGGGCTTACCACGGAACTGTGGACAAATTCGATATCCAGTTCTAACCGTTTACCATGCAAAATTTTACTACCAGTGCAATAAATCTGAAGTCATATAATCTGTCTGAAACTGACAGAATAGTTGTCATGTATTCAAAGGACAAAGGGATTATAAGAGGGGTTGCAAAGGGAGCAAAAAAAACAACAAGCAAACTCGGCGGCAGGATGGATTTGTTAATAGCTAACAGGCTGCTTTTGCACAAAGGTAAAAACCTCGACACAATCTGTCAGGCCGAGGCTATTAACACTTTTAAAAATACCAGAAATGACATGGACAAACTGTTTTATTCAATATATTGCAGCGAAATTGTTCACAGTTTCGGTATAGAAAATGACCCCAACAGCGAAGAAATCTATGAGCTTTTCTACAAAACTCTGGATGCAATATCAAAATCTAAAGATAAGGTTGCACTGCTTCTGGCTGTGTTAAAATTCCAGCTTAAAATTACACACATCGCCGGATATTCTCTGGAGCTTGAGACCTGCGCCTGCTGCGGCGGTATGCTGGATAAAGAAAATATCTGGTTTTCGGCGCAAAATGGCGGCACAATCTGTGAAGAATGCAAAAAACATTCCATAAAATCAGTTAAACTGCATTACAAACTCAGGGATTTTTTAAATACTCTCCTGCAAATGGATTTTGATGCTAAAACAAAGTATGACGAGCTGGCAACTGAAAAGATATGTGATTTTTGTTTCTCTCTAATGAGCAAACATGTAGAGCAGTTTGCTCCGAAAAAAATCAAATCTTCACAAATGCTGGAAATAATTAAATAAAAAGGGAATTAAGATGAATTTAAATAAATATATTGAACATACGCTTTTAAAGCAGGATGCAACAAAACAGGATTTTGAAAAACTTTTGCAGGAAGCTAAGGAATATGATTTTAAAGGTGTGTGCGTAAACCCGTTTAACGTTGCAGCAGCTAAAAAGTATCTAAAAGATACTAATGTAAAAATTGTTACTGTTGTTGGATTCCCTCTCGGGGCAAACGTTTCAGAGGTTAAAGCTTTTGAAGCACAAAAAGCTGTTCAAGACGGTGCGGATGAAGTAGATATGGTTATAAATGTTTCAAAGCTTAAAGATAAGGACTATGACTATATAAAACATGATATAGAGGCTGTTAAACCGGCTTGTGAAGGAAGAATTTTAAAAGTTATTTTAGAAACAGATTTGCTTACGAAAGACGAAATTAAAAAGGCGTGCGAGCTCTGCGTTGAGGCTAAGGCAGATTTTGTCAAAACATCTACAGGTTTTGTAAAAAATGGCGTCGGGGCAAAGGTTGAGGACGTAAAACTTATGTCTGAAACAGTAAAACCTTACGGGCTGGGGGTTAAAGCCTCGGGCGGAATAAGGGATAAGGAAAAAGCCCTCGCTTTGATAGAAGCCGGAGCAGACAGACTGGGAACGAGTAGTGGTGTTGCTATAGTTTCTTAATTGATAAAATTTTATATATAGATATTACAGAAGCAGGTATTTTTTTACTTTGAATAAATGCTATAATTGTTATGCAAAAAGTATAAATACGTAGAGGGTTTACTATGAAAATAATGTTTGTATCTGCCGAAGTTGCTCCTTTTTCTAAAGTCGGGGGGCTTGCTGATGTTGTGGGGAGTCTGCCTAAGGTTCTTGAGAAAATGGGGCACGAAGTAGCGATATTTACACCTTTGCACGGGTGTATCGACCAGCAGAAATACAATATTCAAGAGGTGCCGAATTCTAAACTGACAATAGATTACAGCTACGGTCAGTATTATTTTAATTTGAAAATGGCAAAACTTCCCGATACAAACATTAACGTGTTCTTTCTGGATAATAACAAATATTTTGCACCGTTTCATGAAGTTTACCCCCGCTATATAGATACCAGATACGAACATGAAAGATTCATTGCGTTTTCGCATGCATCGATTGAATACGCAAGACTTTTGAACTTTAAACCTGATGTTATACATTCAAATGACTGGCATACGGCGATGATTCCCGTGTATATGAAGGTAAATTATAAAGACGACCCGTTCTTTAAAGACACAAAAAACTTTTTCTCCATACACAATATTGCTTATCAGGGTCAGTGGTTTGACGATTTGTTGTACTTTGCACAAATTGACCATAAAGATGTATGGAACTGCTGGGGGCTTGAGCATTTTGGAATGCTCAACTGGATGAAGGGGGCAATCAACTATAGCGATAAAATAATAGTTGTTTCTCCTAACTATGCAAAAGAGATTATGACTTATGAAGGTGGACACGGTCTGGATTGGACTTTGAATCATAACTCACACAAACTGCTCGGCATTTTAAACGGTGTTGATTACAGTGTTTATAACCCTGAAACCGACAAATTTATTGCCAAAAATTATGATGTAAACCATCTTCAGTACAAAGAAGATAATAAAAAAGCAGTGCTGGAACAGTTCGGTTTGCCTTATGAAAAGGATAAACCATTGATTGCAATTGTTTCAAGGCTGGTTGAGCAAAAGGGTTTTGACTTGCTCGGGCCGGTGTGTGAAGAGTTAAAAGGGCTGGATGCACAGTTCATAATACTCGGCACGGGTGCAAAACATTACGAAGATATGTTCAGCTATCTGAGCAATACAAGTTCTAATATCAGAGCTAAGATTGAATTCAGTGCGCAGCTTGGTAATCTTATGTATGCTGGGGCTGATATGTTTTTAATGCCTTCAGCGTTTGAGCCGTGCGGGTTGAGCCAGCTTATTGCATTAAAATACGGTACTATTCCTATTGTGCGTGCAACAGGCGGACTGGATGACACAATCATCGGATATCCTCTGGACAACGGCGACGGTTTTAAGTTCTGGAATTACAGCCCGTATTCTATGATGGATTGTATAAGGTATGCCATCGATATATTTAAGGATAAAAAAGACTGGGCACATCTTATTCAAAATGCGATGAAGGCTGATTTCAGCTGGGACAAAAGTGCGCAAAAATATGTTGATGCTTACAAAGAA
>CALVAT010000036.1 GCA_944325565.1 Candidatus Gastranaerophilales bacterium | reverse complement strand
CCCAATAATATTACATTAATCTTATCTTTTACCATAGTAATTTTTATCCTATTTTTAATTGTCGTTAACGTTACTATATTGGAACCAATGGTACCTGATAAAAACACCTGTTCTACAGCAGACATGAGTGTTTACACAGAACTTATCAGTATAATGAAAGACTCTACGCAGGAATATTACAACATGAGGCTTGCCCTGGGGCTTGAATGTGCGTGATATATAATAACATAAGCTGTATCAATATTTTTGCTGTATAATCAAATTATGAACAGGAACTTGCAACATTTGCACCAGACAAGCAATACACTTCAAACATACTTTCATTCAAGTAACAGTCTTTCTAAACTTAGCGATAGTATTGAAGTCTTAAGCAGTGCTTTAATAAATAATGATACTTTTAAGGCATTACAGACTCTAAGCAAGTCTCTCGTACATAATAACCGACTTTCTCAACTCGCTCAAGAATATATAAACTTAAATAATTCATTCGTAAATAATCCTGCATTAACGGAACTGAGTCGGACTTTACAAACAATAAAGAATTCCTCCGTTCTTAATAATAAACTAACTCAATTTATAGACACGTATAATACTGTACAAGCTGTATTAAAGAAAAACCCTGAGTATATGAAAATATACAATGCTATAGGAATTTTACAAAATTGTTATTCAACAAATTTAGAACAGATATTATTTCAAACAGAAACCTCTAAATCAGCAATAGAATTAGCTATGTCTCAACAACGTTTAATAAATAAACTAGAAGCTGTTAACTTCTCGGAAAATTCTAATATTATAGAAACTATTTCTGAAAGCAGTTTAAATGAACAGCTGGAAATTATAGAAAAAGAACCTGAAAGTAATTTCAAGCAGTATCTAAGACAAAATCATTTAGCAATTCTATCATTAATACTGCAAATTGTATTTTTTATCTGGCAAAATTGTAATGATGTGACAGTTGAACAAAATAATAAGATTATTTCTCTTTTAGAGCAGTCAAGTAAAACACAAACAGAATTACTTAATGTGCAACAAGATAGATTATCTGAGGAACAGATTCAAACCGAACTGATTAAAATAGAAACAGAATTATTGAATGAAATGCTTATTGAGATTCGAGATAATGTTAAAAATAATAAAATCGCCCCTTAATATCAATTGTATGAATAAAAATTATTATACACCTACTTGTTATCAACTTATCTTTCTTTAATATCAGTACTTTAAGGCATATCATCAATATAGCAGATTTAAAATTTTATCTCTTTTTTGCCTTGAAATTTTGTGTATAATTCCGGCATGGCAGTTGCAATTGCATAGATGAATTGTTAAGAAGAACGAAAGCTCAAATGACCTGTAAATGTGTATATACGTAAAGCCTTTACATATTAGACCTAAGTGCTTCTCTTTGCTATAATAAAAATGCTATGGGAGAGAGATGAGAGAGTGGATACGAGGAAAGAGCAAGAACGTGCTGAATTGCACCGTTCTATATGGAATATAGCTAATGATTTAAGGGGAAGCGTTGATGGATGGGATTTCAAGCAATATGTGCTTGGAATGATGTTTTACAGGTATATGTCCGAAAACATTACTAATTATGTCAATGGTATTCAACATGAAGCAGGCGATACTTCATTTGATTATGCAGAATTATCAGATGAGGAGTCTATAACACAAAAAGACTATCTTGTTAATAGAGGCGGTTTCTTTATTAAGCCTAGTGAATTATTTTGGAATGTGTTGAAGAGAGCCGATAAAGATGAAAACTTAAATGTTACGTTGGATACTATCTTTAAAAACATTGAGAACTCTGCTGTAGGTACAGCTAGTGAAGCTGATTTTAAAGGTTTGTTTGATGATTTAGATGTTAATAGTAATAAACTCGGCGGTACAGTTGCAGAACGAAATAAAAGGCTTGTTAAATTGCTCAACGGTATTGCAGAAATGAAGTTGAGTTACAAAGATAATACCATTGACGCATTCGGAGATGCTTACGAATACTTAATGGGAATGTATGCCAGCGGGGCTGGAAAATCTGGAGGGGAATTTTTTACTCCTCAAGAAGTTTCTGAACTGCTTACCAAAATAACCTTAGTAGGCAAAACCTCTGTAAATAAAGTTTATGACCCTGCGTGCGGTTCCGGTTCATTGTTGTTAAAATTTGCTAAGATTTTAGGCAAGGAAAATGTCAGAAACGGTTTCTTTGGGCAGGAGATAAATATTTCAACTTATAACCTGTGCAGAATTAATATGTTTTTGCACGACATTGAGTTTGATAAATTTGACATTGCTCACGGCGATACGCTGACAAATCCTATGCACTGGGATGACGAACCTTTTGAAGCTATTGTTTCTAATCCGCCTTATTCAATTAAGTGGGAAGGGGATTATAATCCGCTATTGATAAACGATGAAAGGTTTTCACGAGCTGGGGTTTTAGCTCCTAAGTCAAAAGCTGATATGGCATTTATAATGCACTCTTTAAGCTGGCTTGCAACAGATGGTACTGCGGCAATCGTATGTTTCCCCGGGATAATGTATAGAGGCGGAGCAGAGCAAAAAATACGTAAATATTTGATTGACAATAACTTTGTTGATTGTGTGATTCAACTTCCTGACAATCTGTTTTACGGAACATCAATTGCTACCTGTATTATGGTTCTAAAGAAAAGTAAAGCAGACAATTCAACTCTGTTTATTGATGCAACAAAGGAATGTGTAAAAGTTACTAATAACAATAAACTTTCACAGGAAAACATTGAAAACATTCTTAAACTTTTCACGGATAGAAAAGATGTTGAATATGTATCCAAACTTGTACCGAATTCTGAAATTGAGGCACAGGATTACAATTTGTCAGTCAGTACCTATGTGGAACAGGAAGACACCAGAGAGGTTATCAATATCGTTGAACTTAATAAGAATATTGCTGAAATTGTTGCAAGAGAAAACATATTAAGAGCCGAAATAGATAAAATTATTTCAGAAATTGAGGTAGGTGCATAATGGCAAAGAAGAATGAAATCACAATAAGAAGTTCAGCTGCTGAATACCTCACCTATGTTTCTGCTGTTGGTGATAACGCTAACAGTATTGAAATGCGATACGAAGATGAAAATATTTGGCTCACTCAAAAAATGATGTCCGTACTGTATGATGTTGATGTCAGAACGATTAATGACCACATTCAAAAGATATTTAAAGATAATGAGCTTGAGGAAGATTCAACTATCCGGAATTTTCGGATAGTTCAAAACGAAGGCAGTAGAGAGGTTTCAAGAGAAGTTAAACATTATAACTTGCAAATGATAATTGCTGTCGGATTTAAAGTTAATAATGACAAGGCTGTTCAATTCAGAAAATGGGCAAATGCTATTGTTAAAGATTACACGATACAAGGCTGGGTAATGGATGAAGAGCGGCTTAAAAACGGTGGTTCAATTCTTACAAAAGACTATTTTGAAAAGCAGTTACAAAAGATACGTGAAATCAGAATGTCAGAAAGACGATTCTATCAGAAAGTTACTGACATTTATGCAACTGCAATAGATTACGACCCTAAAGCAACTACAACAAAAACATTTTTTGCCTCTGTACAAAACAAACTACATCACAGTGTACATGGACATACAGCTGCTGAACTTATTGTTGAAAGAGCTGATGTAAACAAAGAACACATGGGACTTACCAGTTGGGATGCATATCCTGACGGAAAGATACAGAAATATGATGTAACAGTTGCAAAGAATTACTTGCAGGAAAAAGAATTAAGACAGTTGGAAAGACTTGTTTCGTCTTACTTGGATTATGCAGAAATGCAAGCGGAACGTAATATTCCTATGACAATGCAGGATTGGAGTGAAAAACTAAACAGTTTCCTGACATTTATGGATTACGACGTATTGCAAGATGCAGGAAAGGTTTCAGCAGAAATTGCAAAACTCCATGCAGAATCAGAGTTTGAAAAATACAGGATAATACAGGATAAACTCTATGTAAGTGATTTTGACAGGTTCTTGGAACTGGAACAGAAAAGTGCTGTAAGCGCAGAACAGGATAAGAATGAATAAAGAGGAATTAGAAAATATTCTTAGTTATAATAATCACGCAGTTACGATGTCTCAAATAGCAGTAAGCCTACTCTTGGGTGAAAATCCTCTTAATATGAAAGGTGTGAGAGAGCTACTTGCTGTATACTTGCTAATTCCTTATATTACGAATTCTCAATTGGATAAACCTGACGAACACTATAATATCCCTAAACTTAATATAAAATCATTGTTTGGGAAGGTAATAAATAAAGATGGTACTTTGTCAGAAATGACATTAGATGGGTTAAGAAACGCAATATGCCATTCCTTTGTAGCATTGACGGAAAAAGGTGATTTATTGCTTGATGATAGAGCTTCTTTTGCAACTAGAAAAGCTCATGATGCCTTAGATGATAAAGGTTTTTGCAACCGGTTGGAACTTGATAAAACCAGAAATAAGCTGTTGTCCTTACATAAACAAATCTTGCAACAGCAAGCTAACTATAACAACAACTTACTAAAGGAAATGGTGAACTATGGCTAAACTGGATGAACTGATAAATAAACTATGTCCTGACGGGGTTGAGTATAGAAGAATTAAAGATATATTCACAAGATTACGAGGCACACCAATTACAGCAGGGAAAATGAAAGAGATAGCTAATACTAATGGCAAAATTCGTATTTATGCTGGTGGAAAAACCGTAATAGATGCTAATGAAAGTGATATCCCCAATGCCAATATTGTAAAAGTTCCTTCAGTCCTTGTTCAATCCAGAGGTATAATTGACTTTGTTTATTATGATAAACCTTTTACTTTTAAGAATGAAATGTGGGCATATACTCATGAAAATAAGACTTTTGTAAAATTTTTGTACTACGTGCTTAAAAATAAAGTTGAATACTTTAGGAATTCTTCTATTGGAATGGGAGCAATGCCTCAAATATCCTTATCTGTTACTGAAGATTTTAAAATTCCTGTACCTCCTATAGAGGTACAGAGTGAAATTGTCCGGATACTGGACAATTTCACAGAGCTTACAGCAGAGCTTACAGCAGAGCTTACAGCACGCAAAAAACAATATGAGTATTATAGAACAACTATATTGAATAATAACATCGGCAATATGAAAACTCTTGGTGAAGTTTGTGATTTTGTTCGGGGGCCATTTGGGGGAAGCCTTAAAAAAGAAATCTTTAAGAAGAATGGGTATGCTGTATATGAACAACAACATGCCATTTATCGAAATTTTGACTTTAGGTATTTTGTTGATAATTCAAAGTATTTAAGTATGAAGCGTTTTGCGGTAAAGGCAGGAGATTTAATTATGAGTTGTTCTGGAACAATGGGTAAAATCGCTATTATTCCAGAAGGTGCACCAGAAGGCATAATAAATCAAGCGTTGCTAAAATTAACCCCTAAAAAAGAATTTGTATTAAGTCAGTATATTAAATATTGCTTTGAAGATTCTATCACAAAAGCCATGAATACAAATGCTAGAGGCGGAGCTATTAAAAATGTTGCTTCTGTTGATGTTCTTAAATCAATTAAGATTAACATACCTCCACTCAAAGAACAAGAACGCATTGTCGATATTCTTGACCGATTTGACAAGTTATGCAATGACATATCAGAGGGGCTTCCTGCTGAAATCGAAGCAAGAAAGAAGCAATATGAGTATTATCGTGATAAACTATTAACATTCAAGGAGAAAACAACTTAATGGATAACAATAAAGATAAAAAGAATGCGGTTAAATTATTTGAACAACATAAAATTAGAACTTCCTGGAATACAGAAGAAGAAAAATGGTATTTTTCTGTTGAAGACGTTGTCTATATACTAACGGATTCTGCTGATGTTAAACAGTACATAAAAAAAATGCGAAAGAGAGACCCCGAGCTTAATGCCAACTGGGGTACAATTTGTACCCAGGTTCAAATGTTAGCAAAAGATGGTAAGCAAAGAAAAGTTACAGCATCTGATGTGGAAGGCATTCTAAGACTTATTCAATCCATTCCAAGCCCTAAAGCTGAACCCTTCAAACTATGGTTAGCAAAAGTGGGCAGTGAAAGAATTGATGAGATGCAAGACCCTGAAATTGGTATAAACAGGGCATTACAATATTATAGAAATCTTGGTTACAGCGAAGCTTGGATTAACCAAAGATTGAAGTCTATTGAAGTCAGAAAAGATTTAACTGATGAATGGAAAAGAAGCGGAGTTAAAGATAATCAATATGGCTTCTTAACTGATATATTAACTGAGGCTTGGTCTGGTATGAAAACTAAGCAATATAAAGAACATAAAGGCTTAAAAAAAGAAAATTTAAGGGATAACATGTCTAATATGGAACTTGTTCTTAATATGTTAGCAGAGGTTTCAACAACAGAAATTTCAAAAGGTAAGAACCCCAAAACAATGAAAGAAAATATTCAAGTTGCCAAAGAGGGTGGAAGCATTGCAAAGAATGCAAGATTAGAAATAGAGTCTAAAACCGGTAATAAAATTGTAACTAATAAAAATGCTAAACATTTGAGACAAATTGAACGAAAAGGTAGTAATAATGACAAGTAGTTATAATATAGTTGCCAGCACAAACCAGAGTACAGTTGTTTCAGAATATATTCCTGACGAAAAACGAGCTACAGCTTATCAAAGCGAAGCTGAATTGGAAAACGAATTTATCAGGTTATTAACAACGCTAGGTTATGAATATATTAAGATAAACAATGAAGCCGAGTTGATTAAAAATCTACGCTTACAATTAGAACGATTAAATAATTTCTCTTTTCTCGACAGCGAATGGAACAGGTTCTACAAAGAAAGAATTGCAAGCTCTAATGACGGTATTGTAGAAAAGACTAAAAAGATTCAGGTCGACTATGTTCAAGAGTTCAGATGCGATGACGGACAGCTCAAAAATATCTATTTATTGGATAAGAAGAATATCCACAACAACAAGCTTCAAGTAATTAACCAGTATGAAGAAAAAGACGGAAACCATGAAACCAGATATGATGTAACTGTTTTAGTAAACGGCTTGCCTCTTGTTCACATTGAACTTAAACGCAGAGGTGTAGAACTCAAGGAAGCTTTCAATCAGATTAACCGCTACCAGAGAGACAGTTTCTGGGCAGGTTCCGGATTATATGAGTATGTTCAAATATTTGTAATCTCAAACGGCACTAACACAAAATATTACTCTAACACAACCAGAAACAGCCATATTAAAGAATTAAACAATCCTAAGCGTAACAAGACAAAGCAGACAAGTAACAGTTTTGAATTCACTTCCTACTGGGCGGACGGTAACAATAAGATTATTCCTGACCTTGTAGATTTTACAAAAACTTTCTTTGCAAAGCATACAATTCTGAACATTCTAACAAAGTATTGTGTCTTTACATCAGAAAATATGCTGCTTGTTATGCGACCTTATCAGATTTCAGCATGTGAGAGAATTCTGACAAGAATTGGCGTTGCGAATAATTACAAAAAATACGGCTCAATAGAAGGCGGTGGCTATATCTGGCATACAACAGGCTCCGGTAAAACTCTGACATCCTTCAAGACTGCACAACTTGCCTGCAATCTTCCATATATTGATAAAGTTCTCTTTGTTGTTGATAGAAAAGACCTAGACTATCAGACAATGAAAGAATACGACCGTTTTGAAAAAGGAGCGGCAAACAGCAACACATCAACCGCTATATTAAAAAAGCAGTTGGAAGCCCCTAACGCTAAAATTATTATTACAACTATTCAAAAGCTCGGTATATTTATTGACAAGAACAAAGGTCATGAAGTCTTTAACAAGCACGTTGTAATTATCTTTGACGAATGCCACCGTTCTCAGTTTGGAGATATGCACTCACAAATTGTTGGGGCATTCAAAAAATATCATCTGTTCGGCTTTACCGGTACTCCTATCTTTGCCGTTAATGCAACATCTGGTAACAAAAAGGATAAAAGCGGTAGATTAATCCAGAAAACTACCCCGCAAGTCTTTGGAGGTGAGCCTGACAAAGACGGAAATAAAGTTCTTCCGCTACATACTTATACAATCGTTGATGCAATAAATGACGGGAATGTCCTGCCGTTCAGAATTGATTACGTTAATACAATGAAGATGAAAGAAAATGTTCAAGACAAAGATATTTCTGCAATTGACAGAGAAAGAGCGATGCTTGCTCCGGAGAGGATTAAGGAAGTTACAAAATACATTCTTGAACATTTTGACCAGAAAACTAGACGAGATGCCAGAGCCTATGAATTTAATAAACTTACAAACATTCAAGATGTTGCTTCTGACAAACTACGTAACAAGGTTAAAGAAATTAAAAACCGTGTAAGATTAACAGGATTTAACTCCATATTTGCAGTTGCATCCGTTGATATGGCAAAAGCTTATTACGAAGAATTCCAGAATCAGATGAAAGACGGCAAACAAATTAGAGTTGCAACAATTTACAGTTTTGGTGTAAACGAAGACACGGAAGACGGAATTCTATTAGAAGAAAATCCGGAAGATACAAGCAATCTTGATGAGTCTTCAAGAGATTTTCTGGATAAGGCTATTGAAGATTACAATAAAATGTTCAGCACAAATTACGATACTTCATCAGATAAGTTCCAGAACTACTATAAAGATGTCTCTTTAAGAATGAAAAACAGAGAAATTGACCTTTTAATCGTTGTTAATATGTTCTTAACCGGCTTTGATGCAACAACTTTAAACACCTTATGGGTTGATAAAAATTTGAAGTATCACGGACTTATTCAAGCCTTTTCAAGAACAAACAGAATTCTTAATTCAATCAAAACATACGGAAATATTGTATGTTTTAGAGATTTGGAAGAACGAACAAAAGAAGCCATTGCATTGTTCGGTGATAAAAATGCCGGAAGTATAGTATTGTTAAGAACCTTTGGCGAATATTATAACGGTTATGATGATGAAAAGGGTAAACATCACAAAGGTTATGTAGAATTGATTGCGGAATTAAACGAAAAATTTCCTCTGGGAACTCCTATTATTGGGGAACAGAATGAAAAAGATTTCATCAGCTTGTTTGGTGCAATTTTAAAGATGCGAAATATTCTGACATCGTTTGATGAATTTGAAGGTAAATCAATTATTTCTGACAGAGACCTGCAAGACCATCAGAGCAATTACCTTGATTTGTATAACAAATGGAGACGTAATGATATTGCCGAAAAAGAAAATATTAATGACGATATAGTATTTGAACTTGAGCTTGTAAAACAGGTTGAAGTTAATATTGATTATATACTTATTCTGGTTTCAAAATACCATGCCGGAAATTGTGAGGATAAAGAAATTCTTGTAGATATTAACAAAGCGATTAATGCAAGTACACAGCTAAGAAGCAAAAAAGAACTTATCGAAAGTTTTATTGAGACAATCAACACATCAACTAAAGTGGAGGATGATTGGAGTAAGTTTGTCAATGAGCAAAAGGAAGCTGATTTAACTGCAATTATGAATGAAGAAAATTTGAAACCTGCTGAAACAAGAAAGTTTATTGATAATTCATTCCGAGATGGAGAGCTGAGAACCTCAGGTACCGCTATTGATAAAATCCTTCCGCCAATGCCATTGTTCGGAGCTTCCGGCAATAATAGACAGACTAAGAAAAAGACGATTGTTGAGAAATTAAGCAAGTTCTTTGAGAAATATTTAGGACTTGTATAAAATACTGAGAGCTTTGGAGCAATCATTAACAATTTTTATACGGCTAAGAAAATTATTGAGATTACCAACTGATGTGTTAAATTGTCTTGCAATCATTGTTTTAGGTACTTGCAATGATATGAGTTTTAATATGTCTTCCCTGTGCTCATCTAACTTAGATTTTCCTTTACCCTTTGGTCTACCGAGTTTTACACCTGCAATCTTTCTGGCATGCAATGCCTCTTTTGTCCTCATGCTAATCAATTCTCTTTCAATCTGAGCAACAAGAGCGAATATGGTACTTGTAACCGTTGCTGATATGGAGTCTTCATTGTTGCAAAAGTTTTCTTTCAATGAATAAAGCGTTATACCCTTGTCTTTCGTAACTTTAATTACTTCCAGTATCTGAGTTATGGAGCGTGCAATCCTTGAAAGTTCCGGAACAATCAACACATCACCTGATTGCAGGTTATCTATTAATGCTCCTAGCTTACGCTCTTTATAGTTAATTTTCCCAGAACATTGCTCCTCAGTAAATTCAACATTTCCGAGTTTTAGGCGGTTTGCAAATTGCAGTATATCAATCTTATTTTTTTCTGTGTCCTGTTCTAGTGTAGACACTCGAATAAATGCGTATGTACTCATAATTATTCCTTATATTCAATAAAAACCTTAATAACGGATTTTCTTTGTCTGTATCTAATCAATGAAACTCAGACCTTTTCATTGTATAAACCCATATAATAAATACGGTCATTTTCCTTGTATGGTAATTGCATTTTCAAATTCTAATTTTATCTCACTCATTCCCTGTTCAATACTATCTATTAATGCAAGGATACCGGTAAATTTTCTTTGATTATTTTGTGAAACACCTTCTAAACTCCAAAGAGCATCTTTTAATACAATAACTAAACCATAAGTGTTATATATTTGTTCAAGTAATTCGGTTGTATGCATTTTCCTGTCCTCTTTAAATGTAGGGAACAAAGTCCCTACACAATTTCAAACTTTCTGTAATTGCTTTGTTTGATGAAAGCATTGTATAATTCAAGGTATTTCTTCTTAAAAGCTGATGTGTTGAAGTTATTGCGTACAATATTTGTAAATCTTACAGTAAATGCTCCGACTTTCATAACTTCTAACCCTGTTTCATCCATTACAGATTTAACCAATGCTTCTTTCTCTTTCTTCATTTCGTCTAGTTCTTTAATCTTTGCTTCTAATGCTCTGATATCTCTGATTTCGTTTTCCAGGTTTGATGTGATAATTACTGTTGCCATGTTTGTTCTCCTTTCAATTAACTTTTGCTTACTCTTATATATTACATCAATATTGATAGAATTACAACATGTATGATGTAATATTTTACAATTCTCCATAATTCTATCATATATGTTGTACTAACAACAGAAATGATGTAATATATAAATATGGTTAAAAATGGAAAACTGTTAAATAGACTTGAATTAAAGTTACAGAAAGATATTGAGACCCTCATGACGGATTGTGAGGTCAAATTCTCTGTATTTCTTCCTGTATTACGTAATGATTTACCGGAGGATAAGTCCTCAAATGATTACAAGAATAAGCACAAAGCGGAATATTTAAAGCAACTCAGGGCTTCTTATTCTGTTGAAGAAATCCAGAAAATGTTAGGAGTATTAGGGTATACAATACGATTAACATTAAACAATCACGAAATTGAGCCGGTTAAATATGGAATAGATGATATTAAAGTTAAATATACCGAACTCATGGCAGTGTGTGAGCTGCTGGGCATAAATATTGAATGGATGCCCATAGAAGGGGTGGCTAAAAATACAACACATGCATTGTAAAACAGCCATAGAAAATTTTTGGAAATTTTGAAACTTTTGCTATTTAACAGATTACCTATTAAAAATACAAAATTTGTATATAGTTTTTATAACGGAGACAATATGAATTACATAGATAATATAACTCTTTCTATATATATTAAACTTCTGATGGGGAATGATGTATATTTAAATGGAATGAGTTTTGAAAATAGACGTCAGTTGGAAAGATTTGCAAGCACGCTTGATTCAAACTTTAGGAGTGATACTTCCCAGATGACAATAGAAGAAGAGGAATCTTACAATGACTCATATCAACCTGTCATTATTTATAACAAAGATTTATTTGAAGTACATATATCTTGCCAAGACAATAACAGGCTGAGAGCATTTCTCAGAGAATATAGTCAGCTATATTATGAAGGTGCACTTATAGAAAATGATAATATCCATGACTCGTTTGAGATACTGAATAATACACTAATTGAAATAACCAAAAATATTGTAACTAACAAAAAACGTTATATACTTACAGATACCAAGTTTGCCCCGCTGATATTAGCCAGATATCTTGAAAATAATGGATTTATAAAGGATTTAAGCATAAGCCTTGCCCCAGAGGGTGAAATGCCATATCATCCTATGGAATTGTACGAAGATAACGAGTTTGGAGACGTTGAGAAAACGCAATACTGGCAAGATTACTTTATTTGCAAATACGTTCTTGATATGGAATGGAACTTAGATAAGTTTAACAGACCTGTAAGTAAAACTGTTACGGTTAAACGACGCACAGACTACCCACCACAACAAAGGAAATTGCTTAATATTATAAGTAATCAGGTAAAAGAAAGTAAATACAGAATAGATAGTCTTACTTTAGCCCAAAAAATCAATCTTTCACTAGAGGATAACAGTTTACATTCAGCAATATCACGTCTAAACAAATGCTATAAAGAGATAAATAATACAACTACAACACTTATTAAAAAGAATAAGGGTACTGGCTTTTACGAAATTTCAAGAGAATTTCAACCTGATACTGAAAACTAACGGTTAGTGTAGTTATAAAGTAAGATTTACAAATATTTACATATACCTGCTGTTCAATATCTGACAGCAGGTTATTTGTATGCAAACTAACCAAGTTAGAAATCCGTGAAGAAGTTAGTTTAGAGGTTGTGTAATAAGAGTATCGGAAAAGGATATTCTAATGAATAAGACCCACAAAAAGAAAACTGATAAATATATTCATAACGATACATCAAGAACTGGTGATGTAAAGACTAATGACTTTAATCTTGATAAAGAGAAAACCCCAGCCTTGAGTACTTTAAGGACACAGATAAAGACTGCAATGAGCCTTATTGAGGCAAAAGGTGTGACACATACAAGAATAGAATTTGACCGTTTAAGAATAGGCATTAATATCGGCCTTTATGGGCACAGAATACATTTTGAAGATTTTGTCATGGAAGACGTTGAAAATCCGAAAGAACCGCCGTCATACTATAATAAGGATGAGGGGAATCTACCAGCCAGACGTTCATTTATATCTAAAGAATATGACGATGAAGAGTACGATATATCAGATTTATTTGATTCAGAAGAAGAATATCAAGAGTATTTAGAAATTGAACAACAGAAAAAGGAAAGCGGTACTGAACCAGAACCAGAGCCAGAACCTGATATTTTCTCAGATTTCAGCATTAAACGCCGTATCAGATATGATGATTATAAGGGAGTTGTCGGTTTAAACAATATGTTTCTTTGTAAAGGCTTCTTTGTTATTGACCTAACAGGTAAATGGATGGCAGACGTAGGTGTATTAGGAAGCTTACACAGAGATAATATTAGAGAAGCCCTGCACAAGGTTATAGAGCTAGGAATAGTTGACTTTAACATTGATGAATTTATTAAATACGCACAAGTTTTCATCTGTGATGTCGTTGTTGATATTCAACTAAATTCACAAAAACAGGTCAACAGATATATTGATGGTATTAGCTCATTCTTCCCTATCTCGACTAACAGACATAATATCGCTAAATATGGCAGGCATGGATTGATGTTAAAGCCGAAAGCACAAAAGGCTGGCTTTTCGCTTGTGGTTTATTCTAAAGGACAAGAGCTGGATTACAGTTACAGAAGAATCACTAAAGCAACCTTATATACTGATATTATTGGTGATAGAGGTGTTGAACTTGCGGAGCGGACATTAAGATTTGAGTTAAAACTCTTCTCTTTAGCAAGTATACGCAGGAAGCTTGATATTACTATGGATGAGGCACGTATAGTGAGATTGACAGATGTCCTTAACAGTACATCTCCTGTTTTGTTGAAGCAAATAAAGTTATTTACTGGCAAGGCTGAACTGTTATTGGAACGTCTTCAATGGTTAGAGGATGTTGAGGCAACAACAGACAACTTGACACTCTCTGAAATCTTAATAGCAGAAAGATTTATTGAAATACTCAGAGAGAATAATTTCAATATCACCATAACACGCAGTCATATAAGGACCGAGTACGTAAATGCGACAGACAAGGAGCTTGAAGAGTTTACTCGTTTGGCTAACATACGCAGGAATATTTTAACATTCCTTGCTTACCGTAAACCTAAATCGGTAACGATAATGCTAGATATTCTTTGTCGCTTACAAACTTATTATCAAATACAAACAGTAAGTGAGGGTACAAATGGCTAAGAAACTTTCTGTTGAATTTGTACCAAACAATGATGTTACTGATGTAGCTGTAGATAATGCATTATTGACACAGCTAATGGTAATGACAACGCAAATAGGTATCAGGGTTGATAATCCTGATGATGTACAGTATAAAATAAGAAAGGAGACAGATGATGTCTAAAAAAATTATTCGTAGTAAAAAAATTGTTGTAGGTTATGGAAGAGTCAGCTCTGCTGAACAGGCTAACAGTGGGCTAAGTCTTAATATGCAACGTGAACAATGTGAACAAAAAGCAATCAAAGACGGTTATACCTTCGTTTACTTTGAAGACGCAGGGAAAACAGGCTCTAATACTCACAGAAAAGGACTTAGAGCAATGCTTAAATACGTAAAGGAACACCGTAACGAAGTCGCTTATGTTATTGTATGGAAACTGGACAGGCTCTCTCGTTGTCTTGATGATTTCTTTGCTGAAATTCTACGACCACTCAAAAAATATGGCTGTACTATTGCCAGTATCATGGAAAACTTTGACGATATAAGTAAGGTAAAAAAAGTTCTTATAGGAGTTTATATCGGGCAGGCAGAAGATGAATTAGATAATATAAAAGACAGGACAAGTTCAGTTCTTAGAAACAGAGCAGAAAAGGGTTACAAACTCGGCAAAGCTCCGGTGGGGTATATCAATGCACGAGACGAACACCGACATGGCATAATTGTACCGGACCCAGATAGAACTCATCATATTAAGCGTTGTTTTGAACTGTATGCAACAGGATTATTTACATACGAAATGGTAGGTAAAGAACTTGCTAAATATGGTTTTGTAGACAGCAAGGGAAGACCATACTCAAAGAAGCGAATTCAAGATATTCTCAAAAGCCCCGTATATATCGGAAAAGTCACCTATGGTGATGATATCTTTGACGGTGTACACGAATCTATTGTGTCAGAAGAATTATTCTATCGAGTTCATCTCTTACTTAAAGATAAAGACGTAAAAAGGCCTAAAGGTCTTGTTTATACATATTCAAACTTTATTAAATGTGCGAAGTGCGGTTACTCAATGGTAGCCGTAACTAAACGAGGTGCACATAATAGCGGTATCTATACGTATTACCACTGTACGAATTATAAGAATGCTCATACTAAAGAAAAAAATATTAACGAAAATCTTATAGATGAAGCGATACAGGAAGTTATTGATAGCTTTGATATTACAGAAAAGGAGATAAAATGTATAAAGAAGCAGATAAATAACGCTATTACAGACCTGAAACAATATGAACATAAGTCTATTGATGATTTAAAGAAAG
>CALVAT010000035.1 GCA_944325565.1 Candidatus Gastranaerophilales bacterium | reverse complement strand
ATACCGGTTTTTATTTATCTATATAGTTTCTTGCGCAGTCGAACATCGCATCTACAAGCCCCTGATTTGCCTGTAAATTCATTCCTGATGATTGAAAGAGCTGTCTTGCTCTTTGTTCCCAGAATGGATATATTTCTTCTTTGTTGATATCCAAGACCTGCGCAATGAGTGAAAGTTCTTTCCAATCAAGCGGTATCGGCCTTGCCCCTCTCAAGATATCAACAATTTCTACACGCTTTTTGCGCGGAAAACTTTTTAGTAGCTGTACTGTCGAGATGCCTTTATTCTTTTGATGTTCCCTTAAAAATTCTACTGACTCATCGATTAATATTGGTTCTTGTGGAATTTTATATTCTACAAACTCCTCCGGTTCTACATCCATTACAGTTGCTATTCTCTCGAGCGTAATCCCCCTCGTTGAAAATGGTATGGCGCTGTCTATAAGGTTATAAACATAAGAGAGCGTTACTCCAATCATCTCTGCAAAATCTTTTTTATGCAAATGATTTGATTCTAAAAAATTAGCAACCTTTTCACTGCTTTTTAGATTCACTATAGCTTTACTTTTGGTTGACATTCGTCCCCTCCGTCCCTAAAATATAAAAAGTATTTCGAAAATTTATTTGAAGTATTATTTTTTCTATTATAGTGATAAACTGTTTCAATCTTTTTGTTATTGGTAACAAGTATGTAACGTTTTGAGCTATCTTATTTATTTATAAACTTAAACACCCATTTATACGGAAAATGAAACTATGAAACTTATTGCAGGACTCGGAAATCCGGGGGATAAATACAAATTTACCAGACATAACGCAGGTTTTATGGCGTTAGACTATTTAAAATATCAGTGGGGTTTTAATTTTAAATTTGAGTCAAAATTTAATGCAGAAATTGCTAAAATTAACCACAACGGTGAATCATTGATTATGCTGAAACCATTTACTTTTATGAATCTTTCAGGACAATCTTTAATAGCTGTAATGAATTTTTATAAAATTACTAGAGAGGATATTCTTGTAATTTATGACGATATTGCTATGCCTGTTGGAAAAATGCGTTTCAGAGCAAAGGGTTCTGACGGCGGGCATAATGGCATAAAGTCAATAATAAAAGTACTCGGGGGAGATAATACATTTGACAGGCTAAAGATAGGTATTGGCCCTCAGCCTCCTATTCCGTCAGAAGTCTATGTTCTACAAAATTTTTCTGATGAACAGCTTTCTGATTTAAAACCTTTTTTAAAAAATGTACAATTGGCTGTAGAAACTTATCTTGAACAAGGATTGCAGGCGGCTCAGACAAAATTTAACTGAACAGATGGTCATTAAGCTTTTTAATGCTAATATGTTTTTATGGAAAAAAGAAAATTCGAGATAGTTTCAAAACACAAACCTGCTGGTGATCAGCCTAAGGCTATAGATGCGCTTGTTGAGGGGATTAATCTTGGTTGTGACGCACAGACCTTGCTTGGAATTACTGGCTCAGGAAAAACTTTTACCATTGCAAATGTTATCGAGCGAATACAAAAGCCTACGCTAGTTATTGCACACAATAAAACACTTGCTGCGCAGTTGTATAACGAGTTTCGAGAACTTTTTCCTAACAACGCGGTTGAGTATTTTATAAGCTATTATGACTATTACCAGCCAGAGGCTTATATACCGAGAACAGATACTTTTATTGAAAAATCAGCAACAATAAATGAAGAAATTGACAGACTGCGACACAATACAACAAGAAGCCTTTATACAAGAAATGACGTTATTGTCATTGCTTCTGTCAGCTGCATATACGGTTTAGGCTCTCCTGAAAGTTACTACAAAGGCTCTGTTACTTTAAAAGTCGGGCAGAATATGGACAGAGATGAACTTTTACACCATCTTGTTGCTGCTCAGTATACAAGAAACGATTTGGAATTAGATCGTTCAAATTTTCGCGCACGTGGGGATTCCGTCGAGGTTATGCCGTCGTACGAAAAAATTATTACACGTTTTAGCTTTTTTGGGGACGAAATTGAAAAAATTACAAGGATTGATCCTGTTTCTGGAGAAATACTCGAAACACCAAAAGAGCTTGTGCTATTTCCTGCTGTGCATTATCTGTCTGACGATGATGACAAAGAAGAAACAATCAGGCTTATTCGTGAAGAGTTAAAAATGCGCTTGGGTGAGCTTTATGCTCAAAATAAACTGGTTGAGGCTCAAAGACTAGAACAGCGAGTAAAATACGATATCGAAATGATTAAAGAGATGGGGTATTGCTCGGGGATTGAAAATTATTCACGTATTATTGAACGCAGGGCTCCAGGGTCTGCACCAAAAACTTTGATAGATTATTTTAAAGGTGATTTCTTGCTTGTGATTGATGAATCACACGTTACCATTCCACAGCTTAAAGGGATGTACAGAGGTGATGCAGCAAGAAAAGATGTGTTGATTGATTACGGTTTCAGGCTTCCTTGTGCAAAAGACAATAGACCCCTTACAGAAGATGAGTTCTGGGCAAGGGTTCATCAGAAGATATTTATCTCTGCTACGCCTGCGGCATTTGAGCGTAGTATTTCTGATCAGATGGTTGAACAGATTATTCGTCCTACCGGTCTTGTTGACCCTGAAATTATTGTCAGGCCGACAGAACATCAGGTTGATGATTTGATTGCTGAAATACAAAAAATTACCGAGAAAAACGAAAGAGTCCTCATTACTACCTTAACAAAACGTATGGCTGAGGATTTGACAGAGTATATGAATCAGCTCGGTGTTAGGGTTAGGTATCTGCACAGTGAAATTCAATCTCTGGAGAGAGTTGAAATTTTAAGAGATTTAAGGCTTGGAGCTTTTGATGTTCTTGTCGGGGTAAATCTTTTAAGAGAGGGGCTCGATATTCCAGAGGTATCTCTTGTCGCAATTATGGATGCAGACAAAGAGGGATTTTTACGTTCTGAAACAAGTTTAATACAAACAATAGGACGTGCTGCCAGAAATGCTTGCGGTAAAGTTATAATGTATGCTGATAAGATGACTGACAGTATGGACGCTGCTATTAGTGAAACAAGCAGGCGTCGTCAAATACAAATGGCTTATAATAAAGAGCACAATATTATTCCTAAAACTATTAAAAAGCCAATTGAAAACAATCTTTTACAGCTAGTTTCCAGTTATAGAAATCTTGAAGATATTGTTGCTGAAGAAATGGTCGAAATGAATCTCAGTGTTTCTGATATACCGAAGCTGATTCAGAAACTGGAAAAAGATATGCACAAAGCAGCAAAGGTTCTTGATTTTGAAAGAGCGGCAGAAATTCGCGATCAATTGAAAAAATTAAGGGAAATGGTGAAGTCCAAGTAGGGTTAATAATAGCTATTTTTGCTTTCCATGTCAAAATATAATTGACCCCAGTAATCCGCCATAAAAGCTAGATTCATTGTTACGAAAAATATTGCAACATAGTTAAAGATTGCTCCGAATTCGAAAAATTTATAAATTAGAAATAGGGTAGGTGCAACAATAAAAATAGAGTATATTACAAGCACAATTAGGCTTACTACACTGTATACCAGTACATCAGCAACACCGTTTAGAATTTTTGTTACATCGAATCCGTCCGCAAGTTGATATTTTTCAGAAAAACTTATATATGCTGTAACTAAAACCATAAACACAAAAAAGCGAATAATCCATATTGCGATTAGTTGTGGTATGCTTTCAAAATTAAATAAACCGACTACAAAATTACCCAAAAAATAACCAATTAGAAGGGAAGGTATGGCAATTAAAAAAGATTTTGTGCATACATTTACAAAGAGAACAAGGTTCATTGTCGGTAGTGTCTGGATATTTTGATTAATACGGTTTCCAATTATGATACAGCAAAAACCACTGTATATATAAAAAATGACAAGGAAAATTATAAAGTTTACAATATTAAAAGATTCAGAAGCAAATGACATCATGCTATACAATATAAACATTATATAGCTTATTGCTCCCAGCTTAAGCAAGGAATAGTTGTCTTGGTATACTGATCTTATAGAATCAACTATTGATGCCATTAAATTTCCCTTTGGCTTTTATTATAATATTTATCATAATAAGAAACAACTATTGAGTATACTTGATTTAGAGGGCGAAAGTCTTGTTATTTAAGACTTATTGACCACATGGTTAATAAAAATTATCCAGTTGATTGTGGCGTATTGATTAAACTTATTCATAATATTATTATGAGGAGATGAGTTTATGTTGCACAAACTTTCCGGACAGGATTTAGTTAGTCAGAATATGGTTCAACAAAACAGTAACGTTGAAAGACTTACTGCGAAAAACAATAATCCATATTCTAACATTGACAAAAATCTTCTAATAGACGAAACAAATATTTCCAATGAAGCTTTTAATCTTTATCAGAGAGATCTTGATATAAGAAAATTTGCTTCACTGGCAATGTCGGATCCTGAAAATTTAAGCCATAACACTCTTGTGGCAGAAAAGGTATTCGGATCTGATGATGAAGGCTTTGAGAGCAAGATTATTGAAGGAATATTTAATAATCGCACATTCTTAAAAGATTTGTTTGGTTAAATTAGATTAGGTAAAAATGAATAATGCTGATTTTAGCAATAATGCAGGGTTGTCAGGTGTAAAAATTGACAGCTCCGGTGATATTGCGTCTAATAAAACTGTTAGAGCGTATGAACTTTATGAATCAAAACGCTATAATGATGCAATTTCCCTTGTCTCGGGAGATTCTCAAATTTCTTCTTCCTCTTACGGGCAAGTTTTAGTTGGAAATTGTTATAAAGCGCTTAATGATAAAGATAAAGCTATGTTGCACTGGAAAAAGGCAATTGATATTTCTCCGCTGGAACATTTTGCTTATATTAATATTGCGAATGAATACTATTCAGAAGGAAATATATCAGAGGCTATTTTAAATTGGACAATTGCTTCTACTATTGTTCCTGAAAATTCTTCAGTGAATTTGAATCTTGCAGCTGCTTATAATAAAAAGGGGTTTAGAATTAAGTCAACAAAGTATTTTGAGAAATATTTACAATACGAAACTAATGCAACTTCGAAAGAATATCTTTTTGTTAAGCATACTATAGCAAATTTGACGGCAAAAGTTGATTTTTTTACAAAAAAGCTAGAAGAATATAAAGCCAAACGTGATATAAAAACAATTGCTGCGCTTTATTTGAAAATGATTGCAACTTATGCTAATCTGCCCAATGTGTATGCTAATATTGCAGAAATTTTCTTTTTTGATAAAAACTACGAGAAGGCTCTCGAGTTTTTTCGTACAGTTTATTTAAACTATCCGCATACACCAAAAATTTTACTTGATGTTGCTAATCTATGTTTTATTTTAAATAAACCATCATACGCATACTGTTATTATTTACGTGCATCTAAGTATCTTGTTGAGGGGACATCTTTTTATCTAAAGGCTCAGGAAAAAGTTAGGGCGTTGTCTTACGTATTAAAAGATACAGAGATGATTGAGTCACATCTTCAGGCTGCAAGAGAAGCAGAAGCAGACAATGATTATGAATGTGCTATTGATGAATATGAAAACTATATTATGCTTACAGAGTCTGAAAACACTGATATACAACAAATAATTGATAAATATAAAATTTTTATTCATCCTGAACCCTTTGTTGTAAATATTTTGTATTCTCAGATACCAGAACTTATGAATCGTAAAAAATTGAGATCTTGTGTTAATGTATGTGACAGGATTCTAAAACTTTCTGACAGTCATACAAAAGAGGCTGTATACGCTATTAAGTGCAGAACAGATTGTAAACGTATTTTGCTTGCAAGGGAACAGTTTGGTGTTTAAAAAAATTAAAAAATTTTTTTATAAAAATATTTTAAGACGAACCTATTATAGAACTGGTAAATGTATAGGTTGCGGTGAATGTTGCAGACAAATTTATGTAAGACATATAAAAAATGTTGTGCAAACTGAGGAAGAATTCGAAAAGCTAAAGCTTTTACATCCGTTTTATACTTATTTAAAAGTTACAGGTAAAGATGATATTGGCTTAATTTTTGAGTGCCAAAAACTTGATAAAGAAACTAATCGATGCACAATACACAAAAAACGTCCGGGAATCTGCAGACGTTATCCTGTTGAAGCCATATTTATGATGGGCGGGGAGCTTGGTAAAAATTGTGGTTACAAATTTATTCCAATTGAATCTTTTGATGAAGTATTTCAGAATCTAAAGCTAAAAAAATGATTTACATAGTTTTTTAGCAATATTGTTAAGTTTTACGTTATGTACTCTTATTATATTAACTCTTTTTTCTATTAATTTTTGAGTTAGGATTGCTGTTGCTTCATCTAGAACAGTATTATCCGTAGTGCCAGTTATTTCTTTAATGAAATTTTTTCGAGAATGTCCAACCAGTATAGGGCATCCAAGGGTTTTTAGTTCTTCGAGTCTATTAATTATTTCAAAATTTTGCTTTGTTGTTTTACCAAAGCCTATTCCTGGATCTATTATTATATTGCATTTTTCTATACCAGAAGATGTTAGTAAGTCTAATTTATTATAAAAATAATTGAATATTTCATCTACCACATCGGTGTAGTTTGTGTAATCTTGCATAACCTCAGGTGGAGCGCTGGCGTGTCCCAATATAATCGGGCATTGATGTTCAATTGCTGAATTTACTATTTCTTCGTCCCATTCGGTAGCAGAAATATCATTTATAATATCTACTCCCACTTCAATAGCTTTTTGAGCTGTTATGGCATTTCTTGTATCAATACTTAAAATTGTACTTTTATCAAACTCTCTTATTGCTTTTATAACCGGTATAACCCTGTTGATTTCTTCTTCAGACGAAACAGGCTTGCTATATGGCCTTGTTGATTCTCCACCGATATCAACAATGTCTGCTCCGTTTTCAATAAGTTCTTTATAATGTTCAATGGCCTTATCTATTGTGTTATATAAACCACCATCAGAAAATGAATCAGGTGTTACATTTAATATTCCCATTATGTATGGTTCTTGCCAGTTGATTACAATGTCCCTTATATTTATTGGAGCAGGAATTGTATTAGCAAGCAGCTCTTTTATATTCTCCGAAAGTATTGATAGTTTCAGAGGCTGGTATTTTAATTTTTCTGCTATTTTTTTTAGTTCGTCTATACTTCCGCTTAAAATACAGTCAGAAGACTCGATTTTCCCTGTAATTACTTCTCTATGTACAGCACAATCTGTTCCGCTGCTAAGCGCTGTTTGCTTAATTATGTTTGCCTGTGCGCAGGATAAACCATAGATTTTAAGAGTTTTAAAACTATGTTTTTCAACAGCTTTTCTTGTATAAGTTTTATCCAGCCCGATTTCACTTAGGTCTGACTCTTTGCACTGTAAAAATTTAAGCTTAAAATTTTTCTCCATAAATATAAATTATCACAAAAAATCTTATTTGGAGAAGAAATTAACTTATTAAGTTATGTCTTAAAAAAATCTAAATGCCACAGCTGTCTAAGGCGCAATCAATAAGAGCTGCTGTTACCTGTTCTGTAGCTTTTTGATGTGCATCTTTTCTTTGTACTACATCAGGAATTCCGTCTTTATTTTCATCTGCTGCAGCTTCTTTTAAAGTTCCTATTCCTGCAGTAGTACCGGCAAATGTTTTAACGCCTTTTTTCAGAATATTGGCACCCATTGCCTCTTCTGTTTCTATTTGTAAACGTTTTTTCAGTTCATCATTAACATCTTTAGGTGAAAGTTTTTCGCCTTTTTTCTTTGCAGATTCTCTAATTTGCGTTCTTATTTTAGAAAGCTCTGATTTATCTTTGTGAGCAATTTCAGCTAATTCTTTTTTTATACCATTTTTGCTTAAATCTTGTAACCATACCAAGGTTTTGTTTCCTGCATTAAGGATAGTCGCTTTTACACCTTCAGTTTGTTTTGCTGTTTTAGCGAGCTGTTCTTGAGCTTTTGCCATATTCTTTAATGCATATCTGCCTATTTTACCCAGATATGGTGTTGTCTGATTGATGAAGTTATAAAATCTTCCGGTAAGAACAGATGCTGTCAAACCGCTTGCTAAACTAAGCGAACTTACAATTGCAAATGATTTTAATGCGCTTGGAGCTTTGTTATTATCTTTTATAATTTCTGCTAACTTCTCTAATTTTTCAGCTTTGAATTCATCTTCATTTTTACCAGTAAGATTTTCTTCAGTCAAAACATTTGCAATTCTTTGAAAATCAGAATCTTTTTGACCGAAGTTTCTTTGGGTTCTATGAGATCCATATGCGGATGATGTGTTTAATGAGTTTAATTCTAACATAATTTGTGATGCCTACCGTAAACTGTTATTAATGTTTCGTAATTGTAATTTTTGTTTATTATTTTAAGCCACAGAGTGTTGACCGATATCAGCGATACCATCACCATCTTTATCTCTGTTTGCTGCAATTGCAGCCGTAGTACCTGCTGAGATACCAGCAACATCTGTTGATACTTTTTTGATTAAGTTGTCTGTTGCTGCTAAATTCCTTTCTTCAACAAGCCTTTTGTAGTTTTTAGCTTGTTGTGATTTGCCGGCAAGTTTTTCCTCAACTGCGACTGCAAGCTCTTTTTCATTTAATACTTGCCCTTTCTTTTGTGCAGCCTTTTTAATAGCACTGGTCGCTGATTTTTTTATTCCTGCAATTTGTTTATCTAAGCCTTCTATTAATGTTCCTGTTCCTTTTTGTGCATAATCATTAAGAGCGTCTATACCTTTTTTAGCATTGGTCATAATGAAACCTTTAAAACTCTTTTTACCAACAGAATGATTTTCTGCTACAAATTTATTTAATTTTTGCAAACCTTTATCTGCAAATCTCGTCATTGGGAGCATTATGTATTCTCTTATCTGAGGGTTGTTAGAAAACTTTGTGTAAGCAGCCTGTAAACCTTTTTTACCAGCCAGTCCTGCTGCACCAGCAATTGCTGCAATTTTTGCAAAAGTTTTTAACGGGCCGTCAGACATTTTATCTGCGACACCTTCAAGGTTATGAAAACTATATTCGTCGTAGCCATTTGCACCAGCAGATTCTAACCAGTCAGCAGCAGCATTTAATACGTCTTGATTACCTTTGAATGATGGTTTTATTGGTGAACAACCTACGTTTTGATGAATAGATGTCATTTTCTAACACTCCAATTTATTTAATTAAACTTACTTTCACATACATTTATAAAAAACGTATAAATTTTAAAATTGCTATTTCTAAATAATTTTATTAAATTTTCTTAACAAAAGTATTTTTATGTTTTTATTCAATATTTCTGTTTGACCTATCTATTATATACCATTTCTTTGTAAAAAAAAAGCTGCTTTGCAGCTTATACTTCATAATCTTGGGAGGAGATTTGGGGATTTGTTACATGTATCATAATTCATTATTGCAAAAATGTTTACATTTATAATTATAAATGTAATAAAAATTTACAATCTCTTTAAAAGCATGTAGTTTTTATGATATGTTTACTTCTTCTTTTTGGGCATGGAGGAAGGTTCATTTCGCGTTTTAGCTGTGCCTTGTATTCTTTTTACTGAAATAACTTCGGGTATTGATTGCAATTTGGTGATAACTGTTTTTAGTCTGTTTACGTTATCTACTTCTATTCCCATTTCAATAATACCTATTTTTTTAGTCGGATTTGATTTTATGTTTGCATAAGCAATATTTGTATTACATTCTGTAAGCTCTATCATCACATCTTTCAATATTCCTATTTTGTCTTGAACATCAATACGTATAGATGCAACATAGGTTTTGTTTAAGCCCTTATCTGCCCATTTTATATCAATAAGACGTTCTTCCGGAACATTGTCCAATGAGGGACAGTCAACTCTGTGAATGGATACACCTTTGCTTCTTGTGACTACGCCTACAATAGGTTCTCCAGGAACCGGTGTACAGCATTTTGCAAAATAGTAAAGCATACCTTCTAAGCCGACAATATCATTTTTAGATTTTTTAGTTTTTGTATGTGTAATTAGCGGTTGGTCATCATCTGCCGGTTTTTTTATACGATTTGTTATTTTATTGACAGTTGTTTCTCCATACCCTAGGGCTGCAAGAAGGTCATCAATGCAGGAATAATTCATTGATTCTGCTATCTGCTTTAATTCCCCTGTTTTAACAAGTTCATCAAATTTAGTCTTGCCAATTTCAGTCTCAAGCATATTGTGGCCGAGAGTGACATGTTCTTCTCTTTTGTTTTTCTTGTACCATTGTTTAATTTTTGACTGTGCAAGTTTTGTAACAACAAAATTAAGCCAATCAAGCCTTGGAGCAGGAGTTTTGGATGTCATAATTTCAACAATATCACCATTGTGCAGCTTTGTTGAAAGCGGGCAAATACGTCCGTTAACCAGTGCTCCTGTTATTCTGAAACCTACATCGGTATGTATTCTGAAGGCAAAATCTACCGGTGTTGCATCTCGAGGAAGGTCAATAACATCACCTCTGGGAGTAAATGCAAATACCTGATCTGAGAATAAGTCGAGTTTTACACTTTCTACGTATTCACTTGCAGAAGAAACATCTTTTTCCATTTCAGCAAGTTTACGCATCCAGGAAAATTGTATATCTGTGTCTGCGTTGGCTTTTTGTGAGCCTTTTTCTTTATATTTCCAATGAGCGGCAACACCATACTCTGCTACTTGATGCATTTCATGGGTTCTTATTTGAACTTCTATTGGTTTTGATTTAGGGCCTAGAACAGAGGTATGTAGTGAACGATACATGTTGCTTTTTGGCATGGCTATGTAATCTTTAAATCTCCCCGGAATAGGTTTAAATTGAGAGTGTATTATGCCCAAAACCTCGTAGCATTCATTCACTGTATCAACTATAACCCTGACTGCTGATATATCGTAGAGTTCGTGAAAAGCAACATTTTGCCGTTTCATTTTTGCATAAATTGAGTAATAGTGCTTTGAACGACCTGATATCGTTGCTTTTATCTTATGTTGTTTTAAAATTTGGCTGATTTTTTCTACTAAAACTTGAATAGTGGCATCTCGTTCAGCTTTTTTTAGAGCAACAAGCTGTGCAATTTCAAAATATTTCTCAGGATTAAGATATCTCAAAGATAAGTCTTCCAGCTCTGCTTTTATTTTACCAATACCGAGCCTGTTAGCAAGTGGTGCAAAAATATCAAGAGTTTCTTGAGCAATTTTTTGCTGTTTTGCTGCTGCCATATAGTTCAGTGTGCGCATATTATGCAGCCTGTCCGCCAGTTTAAGAAAAATCACTCTGACATCATTTGCCATTGCTATAAACATTCGTCGAAAGTTTTCGGCCTGTCGTTCTTCTTTAGATTTGAATTGATATTTCCCTAACTTGGTAACGCCTTGAACAAGATTAAGTACATCCTCACCGAATTGTTCTTTTATAGTTTCAGGTTTTGTGCCTGTATCTTCAATAATATCGTGAAGAAGTGCGGCAATTATTGTATGCTTATCCATCATCAAATCTGTTAAAATTTTTGCAACTTCAACAGGGTGGACAATGTAGGGCTCTTCGCTAATACGGTATTGACCCGCATGCAATTTTGCGGCAAAGATGTAGGCGTCTTCAATCTCTTTTATATCTTTTTCCGGACGGTGTTGCTGTATAAGCATTTCCTTTAAAGGTTGGAATATGCTAAAATCCGGACTTTGCTCTTCTGGTTCAACAGCAAGTTCCTTCATTGCTTCAGGGTCAGCATCCGTGCCGGTTTGGGGCAATTCGTTTTTTTCTTCACTATTGTCTGTCATAGTTAATTATTGTACACTTTTAAATAGCACTATACAAGGGGTATGAGGTGGAAAATTTTTATTATACATCAGATAAAGGAGTAATTTTAAAAATTAAGGCAGTGCCTAATTCTTCTAAAAATGAAATCTGTGGTTTGTTGGATGATGCATTAAAGGTAAAAATTAAAGCTCCAGCTGTTGAGAATAAAGCTAATGAAGAACTTGTTAAGTTTATTTCAAAACTTTTAAAAGTGCCTAAATCCTCTGTATCTCTAAAATCAGGCGCTACATCTAAGATAAAAACTCTTTATATAGAAGGTTGTACTATTGATAAAATAAAAGATGTTTGTGGTAATATTATTTCATAATTACAAAATAAAGGAATATATATGGTAACTACTATATGCTGGATTATCCAAATAGTTTCATCACTTATTTTAATATTGCTAGTTATGGTTCACTCTCCAAAGGGTGATGGAATAGCAGGCATAGGAAGTGCCTCCCATGTTTTTGCATCTCAAAAGAATGCCGAGTCAGGTTTAAATAAACTGACAATGTGGGTTGCTATAGTATTTTTTGTTTCTACATTTATTGCTGGCTTTAATATATTCGGCTAATTAATAATGAAAACACAACCGGCTTATTTGGGGCTGTCGATAGGTAAGTGTGCGAACATCTTCAGCTGTATTTATAAATAAACCGATTGCGTTTGTGATTTGCCGTATAGGGTAGATGTGATGATGAATTTAAAGCGTTATATATCTATATCTCTGTATAATATTAGAGTTCTGTATTAACGTACAAAACATAGCAGAGCATATTTTTAGTAATACTGCATTGAATAATATCTCCTCTTAATTTGTCCAAGTCTTATTTACTTACTTATGTATAAATAAAAACAAATGAGAGGGCTCAATTTCAGCATGCCCGTTTTTTGTAATATTTGTTTACAATTTAGGAAACAATTCTTTCTAATCCCCTGGCAAAACGCACTATGGGCTTTTCTTCGTACCAGTTTATCGAGTCTACAAGAATTGTTTTACATCCCAGAAATTTGCCGAAAAGTATGTCTGTAAGCGGTCTGTCGCCTACCATTACCATTTCTTTGTGGTTTATTCCGTTATCTTTTAAAAATTGTTTTGACACACTTGTTCTTGGCTTTTTAGCGTTTGCAAGTACAGGAAAATCTATCTGATTTGCTGCTTTGGCAATGTATTCGAGATTGTGGTTGTTTGAAATTATTAATAACGAAAAGTCCTTTTTTAGGTTGTCAAACAGCTTTAGTGTTTCCTCAGAAAAGGTTCCGGATTTAGACTTCATAACAGTGCTGTCGAGGTCAAAGGCTATTACTTTTATACCATCGCGTTTAAGCTTGTCGTAATCTATTTCGTATATTGTTTTGGCTTCATAATCTGCTTTTGCTATCATCTTACGTTTTTTATCCCTATAGTTCTGGCAATTGCGTATTTGTAATTTTTCGGTTCACTGCTCAATTTTACCCATATTTCATCGTTTGTGTTACCTACTTCTTTTTCTTCGTCAAGGGTAATATTGTATATCTTTTCTACTGTAGTTTCAAAGCATTCATCCGGAGTAATTACCTCAATTTTATGGTTTAATAAAATTTTATTTTTAATCTTAATTTTGTAGATATTTTCTCCGTCCTTCTGGGATTTTTCCCAAAATTCAAACAAAAAGTCTGAACCGGCCAACCCTTTAGAAACATCGTAGCTGTAACCTTCGTGATCCTGTTCATCAAGATAAAAACCCGTGGTGTACCCTCTGTTGCCGATTTTTAAAAGCTGGTTAAACATTTCATCAGGATCAGGCTTTTCTCCTTTGTAATAGGCATCAATTGCTTGCCTGTAGGCTTTTGCAACTGCAGAAACATAGTATAAACTTTTTGTTCTTCCTTCTATTTTAAATGAGTCGACTCCTGCCTCTATTAATTGCGGAAGGTAGTTTATCAATGCAAGATCTTTTGTGCTTAAAATATGTGTTCCTCGCGCAGTTTCTTCTATTTCATAATACTCTCCAGGACGAGTTTCTTCCAGAAGCTTGTATTTCCACCGGCACGGCTGTGAGCATCCGCCATGATTTGCTTTTCTTTCACCGTGTGTCATGTAATCACTGAGCAAACATCTTCCTGAAAGCGACACGCACTGGGCACCATGTACAAACACTTCCAGTTCAATATCAGGTACGTTTTTTCTTATTTGTGCAATTTGTTTTATAGAAAGTTCTCTTGCAAGAATTACTCTGGCCGCTCCAAAGTCACGCCAGAATTTTACAGCTTCCGAGTTAAGAGTGTTTGTCTGTGTGCTGATATGGATATCTATATCAGGAAGTTTGTGTTTTATAATATTTAAAATACCAAAATCACTTACTATAAGAGCATCAGGCGCGGCATCCTGTATGATATCAATAGTTTTATAGAGATTGTTTATATCTTCATCATAGGCATAAATATTGAGTGTCATATAGACCTTTTTGCCGTATGAGTGTGCTAGATCAATCGCCTTTTTCAGGTTATCAGCAGTTATTACGTCACCTTTGCGCATAGTTCTTAAGCTAAAATCTACCATCCCCATATAAATGGCATCGGCACCGTAGTTTATTGCGTAATCTAATTTTTCTATGTTACCCGCAGGTAATAAGAGTTCAACTTGCTTTTCCATGATGATTTAATTTTAGTATAAACAATATTTTTGCTCTACCCTTGAAATCATAAATCGAGCGTGCTAATATGACACTACAATATACTAAAACTATGCGAAGGTGGTGAAAACTGAATGCCAGAAGTTAAAGTCGGTGAAAACGAAAGTATTGAAAGCGCTTTAAAAAGATTTAAGAAAAAAATCCAAAAAGCAGGTATTTTATCTGAAATCAAAAGACGCGAAACTTACGAAAAACCAAGCATAAAAAGAAAACGTAAATCTGAAGCTGCTCGCAAACGTAGAGTATAGCTATAGAGATAAATAATTAAAAGCCTCTCTTATATTTAAGAGGGGCTTTTAAACATTCTTGTATTTTTTCATGATGTTGTCCATCGTACGGAAGATTTTTTCAGTCATCTCCTGTATATAAGCACTGGAAACAACACCGTTCATAACTATATCAGCGCACTGCATAGCCGGACGTATGTATGTTTGTGCCGTCGTATTAACGTTTTCAAACTGCATATCAGCGGCTTTCCCAGTTTTTCCTCTGGATTCAGCTCTTCTGTACCATCTGTCTTTAATTATTTCAAACGGTGTAAATACATAGACTTTAATGTCCATGATATCTCTGATGTCTTCGTTAAGAACATATAGCCCCTCGTTAACAATTATTTTTGAGGGCTTTTTTAATACACCGTGAGGGAAGCTTTCACAAGTAGTAAAATTGTAGTCAGGGCTTCTAACAGCAGATCCATTTTTTAGGCTAATAAGATGCTCTTTCATTAGATTAAGATTTATTGCTTTGGGCGTGTCAAAACTGTACCCTTGGGCAAAAAACGCCTCATAGCTGCCAGCTGCTTTAAGCTCTTTAGACCAGTCATGATAATAATCATCACAGCATACAATTGTATATAAATCCGTTCTTTCTTCTGCTATGCAGGAACGAATTGCATTCTGAACAAACGTAGTTTTTCCTGATGCAGACTCACCTGCAATACCTATAAGAAAACGGAAATCAGGGTTATCGAGTGCACGGCGCGCCGTGTTAAATATAACAGACTCTTTTACATTAAGAAAAAGAGGATGTTTTTGTTTTTTGTCTTCTTCGAGAATTTTTTTCAAACTTTCTACTATCTCAACTACGATAGCAAGTGTAGATGTTTGAGTTTGCTGTAAAGTATCTTGTTCTTTTAATTGCATGCGATAATTCCATTCATAATATCTATATTAGAATAAAACAACGTTAAATTCTCTTATCTTTGTTTAAAATGTAAAAAAAATTAATGTTGCTAGTCTGATATAGATATATTAAGCAATTGTTATAATTTCTTCGTAAATAAACATTTTAATCAACTTTCTCGTTCCATAATTGTAACAATTTGTTAATAAAGCCCTAAAATATGTTTAGAATTTTGAAAATTGGGTATTTATAAAATAGAAGGATATGAATTAGTAAAGGTGAGCTATATGAAAAATATTAATAACGTGTGTAGTGAAAACCCTTGTCTCACAATGATTTACGATGTTCGGGGGGGGGGGCTGTAGGCTGCAAAAACAGACCCTGAGTGAAAATTACCCCCGTAATCATAAGGTGTCTCCGTGTCATTCTGAGTCCACCTCCCGTCATTCTGAGGCTTTAATGTGTCATCCTGGCGGATTTCTGGACGGGCGCCGTGTGAACGAAAGTGAACCCAGCCC
>CALVAT010000034.1 GCA_944325565.1 Candidatus Gastranaerophilales bacterium | reverse complement strand
TTAAAATTCCCGATAAATTTTATTCTCGGCTCAAGCTGCAAGGCATGCAGCGGTGACGTATTTATATGAACATTAGAAGAAGTGGTGTAATTAAACGTATTAATAAAAGAATACGAAGCAAGAAAGCTCGGTTGTATAATAAGGTGTCGTTTAAATGTTTCAAAATTGTAGCCGGTCATCTGAGCAACACCGGTATTAAGCATTGCAAAATTATCCCGTCCGTCTATCGTTGAAGCTTCTGCTGAAGTTGCCCCGACATTCGCAGTCCAGGCTGAAAAGAATTTACCTTTATAAAAAACGGTATCAAGACCAATTAATCCGCCGTTATTGTATATACTGTTGCCCTGCCATGCCTGATGAGAGCCGTTATAAGATGCATAAGCCCCGTATAAAGCATACCATCCTTTTTTTCTAAGTTTTTTTAATCCGCTTTCTACTCCGACGAGGCTTCCGTAACTGACGTTAGAAACATCCGGTCCGCGTCTTAAAGAAACATTTTCAAAAGTAGAGTAAGGTTTAAACCATATACCGTTTCTTTGCTCCGGCATTAAAAATGGAGAATAGGTAAAATTTTTATCTGAGGTAACAAGTTTGTTTAATGAACTATAACCAGTTTTTACCTCTGGCGGTGCAATCATGACCATATCAAGATTCGCAAATATATTTCTATAAGTATCAATCTGTGTAAGATATCCTGCTAGTTGTGCTGCAATCGGAGCGGCAAGTATTGCTGAATTAAAAGCTCCTCTTGTAAAATCGAAATGTCCGTCTGTTGCATCATAGCTGACATTATAATCATAAATAGAGGTATGAATAGTAGTAGGTGTATATTTAACAGAATTTTTTAAGACACGGTCTGCAAAAGGTATAGATATTTCCTTTCCTTCAGGTGCTCCCTGCAGTGCAAGATTACGAACAAACAAAGTTCCTCCGCCGCTAAGAGAATCGGCAGATATGGTATCCATTGTTTGGGTATTCAAATTCACATCAGCAAAAATATTTGTTGTTCCGTTCAAATTCAGATTATGAAAATTAATATCGTTAATTTCGTTATTAACCATATTAAAATTAACATTATTAGAAAAGTTAGTATTTTGAGCATTAAAATAGCTGCTATTTGCAAGCAAATTAACCGTTCCTCCTGTAAAGTCAAATGTACCGGTATAATTTTCATTTTTTCCGCCGAGATTAAGAATTCCGCTGTCATTCTTGCTTACAGTTCCGATACCTTTTATCCCGCTTAAAATATTGGTTGTTCCTGTACCATTAAAATTGACAACACCGCTGTTAGTATTATATATATCGTTTAGTTCTCCATTTTTATCAAAATTATCCTTTAATGTAGAATTTTTTATAACAAGCCGTCCTTGATTATACACAGCCCCTCCATCCGAGATGGCAGCAGATGAATCCACGCTGTTGTTTTCCAGAAGTGAATTTGCAATTGTTGTATTCCCGCTTGTATCATTATAAATAGCTGCTCCATCTGCATAGTAAGATGACTTTACCGTATTGTTTCTAAATACAGCATTATTTATTGTTAATGTTGCATTATTATATATTGCCCCCCCAACAGCAGGAGCAGTTGCAGAACCATCAGCAGCATTATTTTCAAAAGATGCACCGTTAATTGTCATATTGCCAATATTATACAGAGCCCCTCCATATACAAGCATTGCATTATCTCCCCGAACGTTATTATTTTCAAAGCTTGTATTATTTATTGTTAAGCGTCCGTTATTAAAAATCGCACCTCCATGTGGAACAACTGAGCCATAGGCATAATTGTCACGAAAAACAGAGTTACTAATAGTCATATCGGCAACATAAACGCTCTCTCTGTATCCGTTTGCAATAGCACCACCATATGACGAAGCACCGTAAGTATAATTTTCTTCAAAAACAGCAGAATCTATATTCACAGTTCCACCGCTTAAATTATAAAGGGCACCTGCAACACCGAAATTCACACCGCCAGCATCAACAAAATTCGAGCTAAAAGTAGAATTATGAACTTCTAAAACCCCGCCGTCGTTAAATATTGCACCGGCAAATGTAGAACCCTGATAGCTTTGCCCTTTGCAATTTCTTATACCGACTTCGTTGAAGGTACTGTCCTGTGTCAAAACAAAACCGCCAAAATCATCATCACCGTTTATGTAATGTCTATTTCCGTCAAAAGTAACATCAAAACCTGCAAAATGACGTCCAATAGTTTCATCTGAGTTTAAATCATCACTAAAAATAAAAACATCGCCATCTTGAACCTCAGAATTTATCAACTGCTGAAAAGTAGCAATGTCAACATCATTTGCCAACACTTGTGCCTGAATTAAACAAAATAAAAAAATAACAAATATAATCTTATAATTTTTCATAAGATTATGATATTTTTTTATAAAGTTAATACCATTAATCTATTTGGTATTAATATTTTTACAAATGACCTAGCCGTTCATTATATCAGCAATCGCCAGTGCAATTTTTTTATGAGCAGCTATATCATAGTGAAGACCGTCTATCTCAGAGGTTTGAACAATATCGTTCAAATCCAAAAAACAACAGTTATGCTCTTGTGCAATTTTTTTGTATATGCCGCAAATAATTTTTGATTTTTCTATAGATGTTTTATCAAACATTTGAGCAAAAAAACTGTTTAAAATATTGTTTCTTATAATAGAAGGGCCAAGTACAAGGATTTTTGTATTTTCTAAACGTTCACGAACACTTTCAATAAGCATAGAAAGCCCTTTTTTAAAAGTATTTTCATCTGCTTTATAGAGAAACTGGGTATCGTTTATGCCTAAAGCAAGTATAACCCATTCAAGCTCAATGTATTTCTTTAAACATTCTTCAAAATATTCACATCCGCTTTGTTCAAAACCTGCAGGATTTTCAAAATACATAGTTCTGTTATTACAGCCCTGCTCAAAAACGTTATATTTGCTGCCAAGAATTTCAGCAAGAACACCTGTCCAGCGTTCTTGTTTTTTATAACGCGACCCGTCAACAGGATTAAAGCCAAAAGTGTTGCTATCACCGTAGCATAGGATATTTTTCATTACTATATTTCCATATATTTAATGTTCGGTGCAACTTTAAAATCAGCTTCTACTGTATTTCTAATATCTTCAATACTGAACATTGGATTTATTTCTATCAACACAAGCCCGTCTTTTGAAACATCCAAAACACATCTTTCTGTAATTATAGTATCAACCTCTTTATATGCAGTCAAAGGAAGCGTACATTTTTTCACGATTTTAACCTGACCTTTAGAAAGATGCTCCATTGCAACAATTACCTTTTTTGCACCAACAACAAGATCCATTGAACCACCCATGCCTGGAACCATCTTGCCAGGAATCATCCAGCTTGCGAGGCTGCCGTCTTCGTCAACCTGAAGAGCACCTAAAACAGTAGCATCTATATGTCCGCCTCTCATCATTGTAAAAGCCATTTGAGAATCGTAAAAGCAGGCACCTCTTTTTGCCTCAACATAACCGCCGCCAGCGTTGATAATACGAGTATCAATATTGTCTTCTTTTTGTTTTTTACCAACGCCCAATAAACCGTTTTCAGATTGGAAAATTACGTGCATATTCTCCGGCACATAATTGGCAACTTCAGTTGGCAAACCTATACCCAGCGTAACAACATCGCCTTCTTCAAACTCTTTTGCTGCTCTTCTGGCAATGATTTCTCGTATTTTTTCTTTTGTAAGTTCTATATTAATTTCTTTTTCCATAGTTAAGACCATGCACACATCTCCAACAGTTAAGAGTCTTTTTTTACAACAATATAATCAATAAATAATCCTGGGATAACAACTTCATTCGGGTCAAGACAATCCACCAGCTCATCAGCCTGAACAATCACTGTATCCGCTGCCGTTGCCATAACGGTATTGAGATTTCTTGTAGTTCCATAATATGCAACATTTCCGAATTTATCAACCTTTGTTCCATAAATCAAAGCAAAATCTGCTCCAATTGGCTCCTCGAATATAAACTTCTTGCCGGCAATCTCCATTGTTTCTTTATTTTCTTCAATAATTGTACCAACACCAGTAGGAGTAAGAACACCGCCGAGTCCAGTACCTTTGGCTCTTATTTTTTCAATCAAAGTACCCATTGGCACAAGTTCAACATCGAGTTCGCCAGAATTCATCTGCCTTCCAGTTTCTGGATTTGTTCCAATATGCGAAGTAACAAGCCTTTTAACCTGTTTATTGACAATAAGTTTTCCCTTATCCACATCAGGGTATGACGTGTCATTCGAAATAACAGTCAGTTTGGAAATATTTTGATTAGCGAGCTCGTCAATCAATTTATCCGGCGCACCACAGCTCAAAAAACCGCCAATCATAACGGTAGAGCCTTCTTCTATTAAGCTTATTGCCTGTTGCGCAGATAAAATTTGTTTCATAATTCAATACTTCAAAAATTATTTTAGTACAAATATCTGCTTTATTATATAAAAAATCATAAAAATAACAAAATTATTTACATTAATATTTAATTTTGGGGCAATTTTTTTTTATAAAAAATACTTTATATAAATATCAAGAGAGATATGAGGAGTTTTTATGGAACCAAAAGAAGAAAAGAGAGAGGATCTTGAAATTTATAATGCAGAAACACCTAACAAAGAGGATAAAGTTGAACTAAGAAAACCAACAGAAGGAATTTTACGATTACCTTAAAAAATGAGTCTGCAGTACACAACGGAATTTGCGAAAGCGCAAATAGCGAAATGGACTACCTATATAGTAGAAAAGTTATTAATGTCTACGATGAAGAAGCTCTTAAACAGTGGGAAGAAACTAATAAGGAAAATCTTCATTCTTATTTGGGAAATTCTAGCTTTGAAAAAGAAAATTTAGAATCTATAAAAGATAATCCGGAATTATTAAAAGACTTTTTAGAAAATATGCCTTCATTAACACCGGCTCCGGAACCGCTGTTTTCTAAAGAATATAATCCTGAAGACTACTTTGATAGAAAAGATTTAAAAGGAATTGATTTAGTTGATTTAAAAAATGTCTATCAAACAAACGGAAACTCACCGGAAAAAACATATCAATATTTAAAAAATTATATAACAGAAAACAAAAACAATCCTGAAATACTACAAAAAACAATTTCAAGGCTGCTTCACAACTTTATAGACATATATGACAGTACTACACCGCATAAAAAAGTCGGAGAAAACCAGACAGATATTCTTAATAAAATTATTAATACACCTGAAGGCGAGGAATTGAGCGGCTTTATTTGCGGACCAATACATTCTTTTATAATGAATACATTAAATGAATGCGGCATAAACGCAGTACTTGTAAGCGGAGCAGCTATTAATGGAGGAAACCACGCAACACTATTATATCAACAAAGCGACGGAAAATATGTATTCAATAACTACGGTACAAACATTGTTATTAACGCAACCAATATAAAAGATGCAATACGAGAAGTTCATAAACAAAGTAATGAGCTAGAAAGTACCGGTTATATAACCATTAAAAACGATGAAAAAAATTCATATCAAGAATTTGCATTTGAGCAAGAAGCCGTTTTTGGCAATGAAATGGACAAAAGAGATTATCACTCAGAAACACCTTTTGACCAAAACATACCGGCACGTCCTTATGTTCAAGGAAACGTAGAAATATCAACCAATGGAAATATTTCAGCAGAAGCAGGCGGTTCACTTGTTTATGGTAACTCGGCAAAAAATTCAGAAACAGCACTGACACTCGGTTTTAAAAAGAATAATGAAACCGCTATGTTTATGAATTCACAAAGCGCAGGTCTTAAAGTTGAACACAAAAGTACCAACAACGACACAGGTTTTTCCTTTGATGTAAAAGGTATAATGTCTTATACCAAAGGGACTTTAGGAAGTTGTAAATATATCCAAGATTTTACTGCTCTATTAAACGCAAAAAACAGGATGATAAAACAAATACGTTCAGATTTACAGCAAGCAGGTTTTAACAATGAAAAAATAGAAAGCATTGTTGAACAACCTTATACATCCGAGGAATTATCTCTGGGATCGACAATAGAAGACACAAAGTTCAATTTTACCCCCCAATATTTATCAACATTTTTTAAAGGTTCTGTTGGAAAAAAATACAACACTCTTGAAAAATGATAATATTGAATTAACCAACGCAACAAAAGCAACTGCTATAGGCGGTATGACATTCACGCTAAATTCACCCGGAAACAGAGGTGATATTAGAGTTATTGCAGAAGATGGACTTAGACTGAAAAACACAATTAAAGATTTTTCTATTAACAACGAAATAAGTGCCGGGCTACTTACTGATTTAAAACAAAAAAACACCGGCTTGTGTTATTCTCTCCAGCCCGGAGCAAAATTCAATGCTGGAACATCTGTTGCTTATAGTTCAACACCAAACTTTGGTATCAGCGCAGGAGCAAAAGTAAGCTCAGTAGTTACCCCTGTAGACAAAGATCTGGGTGTTCAAGGCGGTATCAATGCTGTTTATAAACCAGAAAACAGCAATATTATTTTTCATGGAGAAGCTACAGCCGGCTTATACAAACAAAAGATAACCATAGGCGGATTCAATGAACAAACAGAAAACACAAGAAACTTTTCTGTTTCTCTGGGAGCACAGCTTAATCCGAAAACATCTGTTTCAGTAAGATATGACAATGAAAATCACGCACTAAACAAAACAAGAAACAACTCTTCTGTGACAATCGGCACAAAAATAAGCTTCTAATGTTGCGGTTTGTTATGAACATTTCTATACCCGATACCGGCTCTATATCCCGAAATCGAATATAAAATAGGTAAAGCAGGTTCAATCCATTTTAACCCCGACAACACTGCGACGGTTGCAATATCATCAATATGCAGACCGACATCCAGAGCTTCGGGTTTTCTACCCGAAGCAGACGCATTTTTGAAAAGAGGGTCTATACATTTTTTGCCGATAAAATTAGCTATACAATTTCCACCAACCAGCCCTGTAGCAATAATTCCCGTAATCATACCAGCAGCTCTAGCCGATTTGCTTTTTATATTATATTTCTCCATTATTCCCAGAGCAGCCCCAGCGCCAACATTACACAAAAATATATTAGCCAAAAACTGATACGCGCCTTCTTTAACCTTGTCAGGCATTTTCTTTTTCCAGTGTTCTTGAGTCAATGCATCCCCGATTATTCCACCGGTAACTCCCCCCACTACAGGCATTAGGCCCATTAAAGAGAGCCATTTTATCTCTTTAAAAATTTCTTTTGACGTAATATTCTCAGGCTCAGGGATAAGTTTGTTAAAAAAATTCTTTCCTGTATCTGTTTTAGATAAATTTTCATCCAGAAGTCTTACATCTTTGGGGGATAAAATTTTTGTTTTAGCCTTCTCTAGTACTCCACCTATTTTAGAAACCAAATTTTTATCAGCAGTTTTAACAAAATCATCTATCAAAGCAGCCTGCTTGACCTTATCAAAATCAGGTTTTCTTCTTAAAAGCAAAGCAGAAGCTCCAGTTAAAGATAAGACGGACATGAGCCTTATTGCGGTATTTTTCTTTTTACCTTTCGGGGCATCACATACCTGCTTTGCTCCATATAAACCCATGCCCGTTGTTAATAGTAAGGGTACTTTATCAGCAAACTCTGAAACCAATTTTGGTTGGTCCAGATATTTTCCGGCTATGCGTAAAACTTTCATTATTACCTTTCTTAATGTTTCAATATTACAACAATGTTTTAAATAACAAACATTATTGAGAAAAAATTTTTTAACTGCTGTTGTTAACAAAATTAATCAGAGAACGAAAAGCCTTTTCAGAAAGAACATGCTCAACCCGGCATGCATTTTCCTGGGCTTCTTCTTCATCTAAATTAAGAATGTTTTTAAAAAAGCTGTATAAAATTTTATGACGTTCTATAACATTTTTAGCTGCCTCTTCACCGGCAGCAGTTAAGGACAAAACACCGTAACGGCTATAATTCACAAGATGTTTCTGCGCAAGTGTTTTTAACGCTTCCGTAACAGAAGAACGCCCTACACCAAGCTTTTTTGAAATATCAATCGCCTTAACGCCGTGTTTTTCAGTATAAATTTCATATATAGCCTCAAGATAATCTTCAAGGCTCGATGAAATATTTTTGCCTTTCATGTCTTGCATAGAAGAATTGTACGGCAAGCCGAACATTTTGTCAAGTAACATATCTTTATTAATCTAAATAAATGTAATAGATTAATAAATTTTTTGTATTATAATTTTAAAAGAAATTATAGTAAATTTTACAGGGTTGTTATGAAACGAAATTTGGTTGTAGGAGCAGGATTTTCAGGAGCAGTAATCGCAAGATTAATTGCAGAACAATTTGATGAACAGGTTCTCGTAATAGACAAAAAAGAACATATTGCGGGAAACAGCTACGATTACACTGATGAAAACGGTATAAAAATACATAAATACGGTTCTCATATTTTCCATACAAATAATGAAAAGGTGTGGGACTTTATAAAAAGGTTTAGTGATTTTAATACATACATGCATAAAGTAGTTGCTGTAATTGACGGTATAGAAACGACAATTCCATTTAACATCAACACTCTTTATGATGTATTTCCCAAATCTCTAGCCTCAAGGTTAGAAGAAAAACTTTTAAAAGCGTTTGAATACAATAAAAAGGTTCCTATATTAGAATTCCAAAAACAGGCTGACAATGATTTAAAATTCCTTGCTAATTATGTATATGAAAAAGTATTTTTGCACTATACAAACAAACAATGGGGAAATTCTCCGGATGAAGTAGACAGTGCAGTAACAGCAAGAGTACCTGTTTACATAAGCTGCGACGACAGATATTTTCAGGATAAATATCAGGGTATTCCGACGGGCGGCTACACAAAAGTTGTTGAAAGGATATTAAAACATAAAAATATATCGGTAAAACTTAACACTGATTATAAAGACCTTACAGGACATTTTGACAGAATTTTTTATACAGGACCAATTGACGAATTTTTTGACTACAAATATGGTGAGCTACCATACAGAAGTGTGAATTTCAAACTAGAAACCCACAACCACGAACATTACCAGTCAAACGCGGTTGTTAATTATCCGTGCAACTATGATTTTACTAGGATTCATGAGTATAAATATTATCTCAATGATATTTCTCCAAAAACAGTTATTGCAAAAGAATATTCAGAAGCATTTGAAAACGGAAAAAACGAAAGATATTATCCAATACCGAAACCGGAAAATACAGAACTATACAACAAATATCTTGAAGATGCCAAAAGGCTGGAAGATGTATATTTCTTAGGAAGGCTCGGAGATTATAAATATTATAATATGGATCAGGCAATAGCCAGAGCTATAGAATTATTCGAGGAGATTAATAAATGATTTTAATAACAGGCGGAGCCGGTTATATTGGCAGCCACACAGTATTGAATTTCTTAAAAGACAATTATGATGTTCTTGTTTTTGACAATCTTGAAACAGGGCATATAGAAACAATTGAAGAACTAAAAAAATCAGGAAGTGTTACCTTTGAAAAGGGTGATTTAAGAAACATTGATGATATTGATAAAGTATTTTCAAAATACGAAATAGAGGCAGTTATTCACTTTGCAGCATTTTCTCTTGTAGGTGAAAGTGTTGAACATCCTGCTAAATATTATAGAAATAACACATTAGGAACCCTTAATCTGTTAGATACAATGGTTAAGTATAATGTAAAAAAAATAATCTTCTCCTCTACCTGTGCAACATACGGAGAGCCACAGTACACACCGATAGATGAAAAACATCCACAAAACCCGATTAATCCTTACGGTGCGTCAAAATTAATGGTAGAAAGAATTATGGCAGATTATGATGCGGCTTACGGATTAAAATCAGTAAAATTAAGATACTTTAATGTTGCTGGCTGCGACACACAAGGACGAGTAGGTGAATGGCATGAGATAGAAACCCACCTTATACCGAATATTTTAAAATCAGTCTTTGAATCTGGTAAAGTTTTTAAAATCTTTGGTAATGACTACCCAACGCCTGATGGAACCTGCATAAGAGATTATGTAAATGTAGAAGATTTGGCACAGGCACACAAACTTGCTTATCTATGGCTAGAAAAAGCAAATCGTTCTGAAGTATTTAATATAGGAACAGAAAACGGCAACAGCGTTAAAGAAGTTTTTGACACATGTGAAAAAGTTTTAAATAAAAAAATAAATGTCGAAATTACTTCAAGACGCCACGGTGATCCGGCTACACTTTTTGCGAATGCAAATAAGGCCAAAACAATACTGAACTGGACACCGCAAAATTCGCTTGAACACAGCATACAAACAGCTTACAAATTCGAACAGAAACTGCAAAATCTTAAAAAATAAATGGAAACAACACAGACACAAAATCTTATAAAACCGGAGATAAAGAGTATTGCAATATCTTGCAATACATTTTTGAGACCAGAGATTTTAGAGAGAACATTAGAAAGTATTGCGCATTTAAATATACCCGATGGTATTAAAATAAAAGTGCTTGTTGTTGATAACGATGCTAATGCTTCTGCCAGAACGGTAATAGACAAGGTCCATGTCGATTTTCCGTTCGATATCACCTATAAAGTTGAAGAAAAAAGAGGTCTTGCTAATGCAAGAAACAGACTTCTAAAAGAAGCTCTAGAACTAGGAGTTTCACATATTGCAATACTCGATGATGATGATATTGCTGATGAAAACTGGATTACTAACCTTGTTGACCTATATAACAAGCAAGAAAATGCTTTTATTATTTCCGGCCCTGAATATTGTTGCTTTGACGGGGAATTCCCTGATTATTTAATTAACAACAACATTTTTGTCAAAAAAACAACAAAGAAAAAGGGGGAAATAAGAAGAGTCTGCTCAACACACAATGCTTTCTTCCCTGTATCTGTTGTTAAAGATTCAGGAATATGGTTTGATTCTTCATTTGTATTTATGGGCGGCGAAGACGGAGACTTTTTCTACAGAGCCAGCAAAATCGGATACACGATTGTTTTCAACCCAGATGCAATCGTTCGAGAAATAAACGGCAAAGACAGGGTTAACGTTAGATGGATTTTAAGCAGGAATTTTTACAACGGATATTCAGGGTCTTATCTTCAATACAAAACTAGACCTAAAAAGATAAGAAGATTTTTATATTTAATAAAAATGATGGTTATATGTTTTTTAAATATATTAATCACTCCGTTCTCTATTATTTTCGGACGTACAGCATTTTTTAATGTTCTGGGATTATCTAGTAAAAATTTCGGAAAACTGATAGGGGCAATAAGATTACAACCGCTAAATTACTACGAACATCTTAACGGGGGAATTAACAAGTGACAAAAATTTCAATTGTTGTTCCTGTGTATAATGTAGAAAAATACTTGGGAGAATGTCTTGAAAGCATTGTCAAACAAACCCTAAAGGACATAGAAATTATTTGTGTAAATGACGGCTCAACAGACAATTCACTTGATATAATAAAAGCTTTTGCCCAAAATGATGAAAGAATAAAAATAATAGACAAAAAAAATTCTGGTTACGGCGATTCTATGAATAAAGGGATTGAAGCTGCAACCGGTGAATATATCGGTATAATCGAGTCAGATGACTTTGTTGATGCTGATATGTTTGAAAGTTTATATACTCTAGCAAAAGAAAATGACTGTGATATTGTAAAAAGTGACTGGTATAACTACTGGACAAACGGTAGTATAAAAGAAAAAAACGGCAGGGTTAAAGATTTTAACGCCAAGGTAACAAACGTAAAAGAACATGCTGAAATTTTAACATTACAACCGACGCTATGGAGTGCAATATACAAAAAACAGTTAATCTCAAATATAAAATTTTTGACAACGCCGGGAGCAAGTTATCAGGATACCTCAGTATCATTTAAACTCTTTGCATCAGCACATAAAATTCTTTTCACAAACAAAGCTTATGTTTATTACAGACAGGATAATGTTAATTCTTCGATTAACAATCCGGCAAAGGCGCTTTATGTATGCGAAGAATATGACGAAATAGATAACTTTTTAAGCCAGCATAAAGATATAAAAGCCATAATAAACACACAAAAACTTATTGCTCAGTACAAGGCATACCGCTGGACAATGAGAAGAATTGCACCTGAATACAGAAAAGATTTTGTATATAAAGCATCGCAGCAATTTTTGAAATATAATAATAACAAAGAACTTTCTCCAAAGTTTCTAAACAAATACGGAAAAAAACATATAGAATGCTTAATTAATTCTCCAGAGCAGTTTTTAATCAACTATGAAAAAAATATTATTAATAAAGAAAAATGGAAAATGATAAGAAAAAACATTTTTTCTGTTAAAATTAATAAATCACGGATAAACGTTAAAATATTTGGTAAGCAAATAATAAATATAGGATAAAAATGCAGTTAAAAGAAGAAATAAATAAAATCATTACAAAAATAAGCAATTTACGCTTTGTAGTAAACTACAGAAGAATGTGGCCTTATGTAAAACCGGTATGGTTCAGGGCTTTGCTTGCAGTTACAATTTGTATTCCGATAGGCGGTTTGGATGCTGTTATTGCTCTTTCTCTAAAGCCTTATATGGATCTTGTAATGGTTGAAAAATCAGTAGAATCCCCGTGGTACATACCGTTTGGTATTGTAGCATTTACGTCATTACAGGGCGGATTAAATTATCTTGCGACATATCTTAATACCTGGGTTGGCGGTAAAATTACCCAAAGGTTAAAATTTGATTTATTCAAAAAAATGCTTACATTCCAAACGTCTTATTTTGATACAAAAAACTCAGGTGATGTAGTATTTACATTCAACAACAATGCAGATATGGCCTGTACAGGACTTTTAGATAATCTGAAGGTATTTACTCAAAGATTATTCTCATCTCTTTCACTGGTTTGCGTATTGTTTTATAACTCATGGCAGCTTGCCTTGATTGCAGTTGTAGTACTTGGTGCAGCATTCCTGCCCGTAGCAAGAATAAGAAAACGTATTCAAGATGTTATGAGCAAAACCCTAAAGGCTGATGCGGCTGTAATCACAGCATATAATGAAGCTTTTGCAGGAAACAAAACAATTATATCCTACAACCTTGATACCCAGCAAAAGGGGAAATTTGAAGACATTTTAAAAAGCATATTTAATTTAAGAATAAAAATGGTACAAAGAACCTCATGGCTCTCCCCAATGATGCACGTTATTGTGTCAGTTGGTATTGGTCTAGCTATAGGTTACGGCAGTCATTTGATTTTGACAAAGCAAATAACAAGCGGTAACTTTGTATCGTTTATAACAGCTTTAATTATGCTGTATACACCTGTGAAAAGCCTCGGCAACAACTTTAATCAGGTACAGCTTTCTTTCTTTGCAATAGAGAGAGTATTTAATGTAATGGATATGGAACCTTCTATCAAAGACAAACCTGATGCTGTTGAATTATCCGATAGCTATTCTAAAATCGAGCTTAAAGACGTTTGTTTTGAATACAAAAAGGGCATACCTGTCTTAAAACACATCAATCTTAATGTTAACAGAGGCGAAACTGTAGCATTTGTCGGAAACTCCGGAGGTGGCAAAACGACTATTGTTAACCTGTTGCCGCGTTTTTATGATGTAACTTCCGGCTCAATTCAAATAGACGGGACAGATATAAGAAATTTCACACTAAAATCATTAAGACAGAATTTTGCCGTTGTTTTTCAGGATAACTTCCTATTTTCAGGCACAATAAAAGAAAATATAATGCTCGGCAATGAACACGCTACTGAAGAACAGCTTCAAAAAGCGATACAAATGGCCTACTTAGATGAATTTGTAGCTTCATTGAAAGATGGTATAGATACCCAAATCGGAGAACGAGGAATATTGCTTTCCGGCGGTCAAAAACAGAGAGTAGCCATTGCACGTGCATTTTTGAAAAATGCTCCAATTGTTATACTTGACGAAGCAACATCCGCTCTTGATAACAAAGCAGAGGCTATCGTACAAAAGGCGATTGACAACCTAATGCAGGATAAAACAGTATTTGTTATTGCTCACAGGCTGTCTACAATACAAAACGCAAATAAAATTGTTGTTATCAATGAAGGTGAAATCGTTGAGCAAGGTACCCACGAAGAATTGATAAATATAGAAAACGGAGCATACAAAGCTCTGTATAATGCACAGTTCAAACACCAAGAACAACAGCATCAGCAATCGCACGAAAATACGACGAACGCAGAAGCTGTTACGGTGTAACAAAAAGCTGCAAAAACTTAATAAGTTTGCCCCAAAAGCCCCGAAAATTTTCGGAGCTTTTTGATTTGTCATATTGTAAATAAATACAAATGCCTATTAATAAAAACTAATAAATTTGTATTTATCTGATGTTATTATCAATTGAGATTTTGAAGCGTGCTGGTAGAAATTCGAATATTTTACATTACTTTCATCAAGTTTTTCGAATATTAGTTTTGCAGTATTTTGTTCACCATCACGTTCAGCATCATCAAGGATAATAACAAAATCTTCCGCAAGATTTTGCGGTATTAAATCGAGAATATTTGTTCGCGGGTATGTCCGGTTAAAACCAAATGGACCGTCAATAAGAATTAAATCGTATTTTGTATCTTTTGTAACTTCCTGCAAATTATTATATTTATCATTTTTAGTATTGTTCAGAGTGAATGTTCCCAGCTCTCTTTTTATTATATTTATGTTTTCCGACACAGGAAGCTCCGCAATCATTGCATTTATCCAGTTTTCATCATGGTCAATAGTTTGTAGAAAACAATTTGGATTTTTAAATTTTGCATATTGGGTTGTAAGTTTTGTAGTTTGCCCCAATCCAAACTCGAGAATATTCTCTGGTTGTATCTTATCTAAAATAATAAGTAAAATATACAAAAATGAATAAGTCGCTGCTCCCTTTGTGGGTATAAACTCTTTATTCTTAATCCAGTCTTTGTTTTGAATCAGATTATTGAAAATCATTCCTTTAAAGAGTTCTTCATTTTGTTTTTGTATACATTTTAAATATAATTCGATTTTTGTATTAGCTATATTAGAAAAAGTATTGAAATCTTCTTTCATTGAAGATAGTTTGTCAAATACTGAATTTTCAAGATTCTTGAATTTGTACTCAATAAATGCCTGTTTTTGTTTTTCTTTAATCAGTGTTTTATTTCTGAGTTTAATTTTTATTCCGCAGATAGTGATTATCTTGTGAATATTTCGATTTTTAACAGAAAAGATTGTTTCTAAAATTTTCATTATTTATTCCTTATATTCTAAAATTTCTTTCAGATTTTTTATTGACGTTTGATAAAGGCTGTCCGCATAATTTTTTAAACTGTTTTGCATCATATTGTAGTCATTAGCCGGCATATCTATGGCTTTTTTCAACACCTCAGTAAAATCACTATTCTTTTCATAAATTATGCTGTTTTCATCGTTAAATCCGTGTAATATAGCATTTTGTTAAATTTAATTGTTGTTTTAATTCTGAAATATCCTCTTTTGTTGCAAAATTATTGTAGTAATTAAAACGAAACTTTATTCCTAATATTTTTATTACCTTGTGATTATTTTCTCTATATATTGAAAATATTTTTTCAATAAAGCTCATTAAATCCACTCCACTATTTCTTTTTTAGATATGCCCCACGGATGTCCGAAAGTTCTTCCGTTAACATTACAGTATTTACAAAATGGTATTGGTTTTGCTAAAAATTCAAGTATTTCATCTATACTTTGGGCTTTATGTATATCAATACCTTCTCTGTCTGATAACGGTATATTTTTATTAAAGAATTTATTAAATTGATTTATATTTGGTGCAACTGTACACGTGTACAGTTTTCCTTGTTTAAGGAAAACGCAGTTGTTTGCGTGGAAACAATTCAAAAAATTGTTTACTGCATCCTGCTTTCCTTCTAAATCAAGCGGAATGTGGTAGCTGGTTTTTAAAACAGAATTTGTGTTGCCGTAATATTCCAGTTTTACGCCGTAAGATTCTGCTGTTTGTTCTGCCTTTTCATAATTTATTTTTAGTGGATATTTTGTAGGAACAATTACAATATTGTATTCTTTGCATGCGTTCCAGAAACTTTCTTTTTGTAAATTTAACAAAATAGCATTTGTTACGACTTCTATCCTTGTATCAGGCAGATATTGTCTTGAAATGCGCATGAAATCCGTAAGCTGCGGATGCAAAAGCGGTTCTCCTCCCATGAGTTTTAGTATCCCGAGTTTTGCACCAGACAGTTCAGCAAACCTTTTTATATCCTTTTCAAAAACATCTAGCTCTTCAAATCGTTTTTGAGCAAGGGGGGCAAAATGGTCACATCCGCAGCAACGAAGATTGCAATGGTCTACAATGTGAACAGCTATACTTTTTAATTCAGGCTGTGGTGTTCTGCGTTTTAGAGAAAGCATTATTTGATTTTTTGTGCGCATTGCATCTGTTTTTAGTTTATTATTCTGGTGTT
>CALVAT010000033.1 GCA_944325565.1 Candidatus Gastranaerophilales bacterium | reverse complement strand
CTCCAGTTAAAACTTGACATTTAGTCAACTTTTGACTGGAGTCCTTAGGCAAAGAAAGAAAACGAACCATACCCTAAGGGCATCCTGATTCGTACGGCTCGTACCTCGCCTACGACTCAAGCAAAGAAAGAAACCGGCGCTTATTAAAAGAAACAGTTAAGTGTTTTATCAAAGATTTTGCCACGACAAGCTGTGGTCAAAATCTTCTCAAAACACAACTGTTTCTAGTCAAAGTTCCATCAGGGCTCCGCCCTGAAACCCCTACGGCTTACAACGTAAGCCGTGTATAATAAACAGTGAACATCAAACTGTATAGAATAATTGTATTTTTGTAATAATTGTTACAATATTTGTCTTTGAATTAAGTAACATCCAAACTTAATGGTGAAACTCTGTTCAAAAAAACAAAGTAGAACTTGTTTTTTTGAGTGAAGAATCTGTAGTTGCTTTTTGACAATTATTTCATATAAATTTTTTTGATGATAAGATTATTATTAAGTGATTAAACAAAAAGGAATTGAGAATGTCAGAAAACAACACCCTTAATGCACCAACGCTTAATGCAATAAGAAATACAAGAATTCAAAAACTTACAGAATTGGCTGATAAGGGCATAAATCCTTATCCTTATTCTTATGATAAAGATGCTTCTGCAAAAAGTCTTCAGGAAAAATATAAAGATTTGCCTGCAGGTGAAGAAACTAATGATGAATACCATGTTGCCGGCCGTGTTATGGCAATAAGAAATACAGGTATGTTCATTGACCTTATGGATGCATCAGGTAAAATCCAAATTTTTTCTCATAAAGAAAATATGGATCCTGAAAAAATTAAAACTTTAAAACTTGTTGATATCGGTGATATCGTAGGTTTTCAAGGTACGATAAGAAGAACTCCCCGCGGAGAGTTGAGTATTAAAGCCACTGATTTTAAAATTCTTTCGAAATCTCTGCTCCCTCTGCCTGAAAAATTCCACGGTTTAACTGACGTTGAAACAAGATACAGACAGCGTTATGTTGACCTTATTATGAATGAAGATGTTAGAGATACTTTCAGAAAAAGAAGTTTGATTATACAAAAAATTAGAGAATATCTTGCTAAACACGGATTTTTGGAAGTTGAAACACCTATATTGCAAACAACTGCTTCCGGCGCTAACGCAAGACCTTTCACAACACATCACAATGCGCTCGATATGGATTTAACCTTGAGAATTGCGCTTGAGTTATATTTAAAAAGACTTATAGTAGGCGGTGTATCCGAAAGAGTTTATGAAATCGGCAGATGCTTTAGAAACGAAGGTATCGACACTCGTCACAATCCAGAGTTCACAATGATTGAGCTGTATCAGGCATATGCTGATTACAACGATATGATGACACTGACAGAGAATATGGTTGCTTATGTTGCTCAAGAAGTTCTTGGCACAATGAAAATTAAATACGGTGAAAATGAAATTGATTTGACTCCACCGTGGGATAGAAAGACTATGCTCGGCGCAATTAAAGAAGCTACAGGCGTAGATTTTATGGAAATGTATGACGCAAAACAGGCTGTTGAAGCGGCTAAAAAACTTAACGTACCTGTTGATGACGACATGAACTGGGGTCAGGTTGTTGAAGCAGTGTTTGAAGAAAAAATTGAGCCTTCTTTAATTCAACCCTGCCATATCATTGATTATCCTCGTGAAATTTCACCTCTTGCAAAAGTTCATAGAGATAACCCAAGATTAACAGAACGTTTTGAAACACGTATTAACGGCTGGGAGCTGGCTAACGCATTTTCTGAATTAACTGACCCGATTGACCAGAGAAGCAGATTCGAGGCTCAAGCACTGGCTAAGGCTAACGGTGATGAAGAGGCAATGGAACTTGATGAAGATTTTATTACTTCTCTTGAATACGGTATGCCTCCGACAGGTGGTATGGGTATGGGTATTGACAGATTGGTTATGCTGTTGACTGATTCTCAGACAATAAGGGATGTCATTGCGTTCCCGACTATGCGTCCGTTAGATAACAAGTAAGCAGAGTTTTATATAGAAAAAATCAGGTTTAGAAATGAACCTGATTTTTTTATGTCGCTTTTTTAACTTTTTTGCACAACACTCTATTTTTTGAAATAATTTTATTATATGAGGAGTGTTATGAAAAATTTATATAAAGCTTTAAAAAACGGATGTTTTATATTACCGTTTGTTTTTGTAATAAATGCATTGAGTTCAAATGCGCTGCAGATAGTTTATCCTAAAACGGAAAATACCCAGATTAGTGCTGCGTCTACATTTATAATAGGCAGTACTGCTCCTGATGCAAAATTAAAAATTAATGACATAGATGTAAAAGTACATGACAACGGTTCTTTTGTTCAGGTTGTGCCTTTGAATGACGGTAAAAATGAAATAAAAATAGATTCGCAAAATGAAAAAACACACGATACTGTAACTTATATAATAAACCGCGTTCCTCAAGAAATTCCTGCCTCAATGCAGGCTGCTTTAGAAGAATTTGCTCCTGACGAATTTATTTATGCGGCCGTTCTTAAAAACAATACACCATTAAGAGCGCAGCCGGATGAGTATGCAAAGCGGTTAACTCATTTGCCTAAAGATACAGTGCTTATGATTAACGGCAAAAAGGGTGATTATTATAGAGTTTCCCTAACTCCTACAGAAAATGCGTGGATAAAGAGTGATTGTGTTGTTAACTATTCAACGATAACTCAAAAAATGCTGGCAACTGCATCACAGGTATCACTGTCTGAAGACAGGCTGTATAACTATATTAAGACTGATTTGTCTTTTCAAATCCCTTTTAAAATTATTGAAACAGATAACGGTTTGAGGCTTGAACTTTATAATCTTGATAAAAACGCAGCTGATACAATGCTTTTTCAAACAAGCGGTGATGTAAAAAGTTTGACAATTAATTCTGTAGCCCCTGACAAAACATCTACATATTACATAGAATTAAAGAACAAACTCTGGGGTTACATGGCTTATTATGAGGGGACAACACTTGTTTTAAAAATTAGAAAAGCCCCCGTTATAGATAAAGAAAAACCTTTCAAAAATATAACAATTTTTCTTGATGCGGGACACGGTGCAGATGATGCCGGAGCAATCGGGCCTACAGGTGAAAAAGAAAAGAATATAAACCTTGATATCGTAAAAAAGCTGCAAAAAGTTTTGGAAGATGAAGGTGCAAAAGTCATTTTATCAAGAGCTGATGATACATGCGTGCCTTTGTATGACAGGGTTAAGATGATGCAGGAGTCAGATGCTTTGATATCACTGAGTATACATGCTAATGCTCTGGCGGATGGGGCTGACCCGTATGTAAAACATGGTACTTCTGTTTTCTTTTACAACAGGGAGTCTGTTGAACTTGCTAAAACGCTAAGAGATGTTATTACAAACAAACTTGGCACAAAAGATGATGGTGTAGGCATGCATAGTCTTGTTATGACCCGACCGACCATGCCTTTGTCTGTTTTAATAGAGGTTGCATATATGATTCATCCTGAAGAATATAAATTATTGCTGGATGAAAATTTTAGACAAAAGGCTGCAGAGTCAATCAGAGATGGGGTTAAAGAATATTTATTAAATTCTGTTAAGACTGATGGAATTAACTAAATATAGTGTTGACACAGTTAAATTGCAGTGATACAATATAAAAAATTTAAGATAACGCTTGGTGAAGGGTTTAAAAACCTTTATTCACAGGGGTTTTCACTTTTTATCTATTATTCAAAATTTTAAGAAGAGAAATTTATAGGAAAGACTAATGCAAGTTTCTGTAATTAAAACAACAGAACCTAAAAACATAAGCATACCCGCGGCTATGGCGATAGGCGGGGCTGCCGGACTGGGCTTGCGTTATGCTATTCCTGTTTACAAGCCTGAAATGGACTATTTCGTATTCAATAAGTCTGACGTTATGAAAGAAGATAATGTTAATGCTGTAAAAAGAAATGTTATCGAAAAAGCTCAGGTTTTGCTTAAAAAAGATAAAGAAAACGAAGTATTAAAACTTTTTATAAGAAAAGCTAAAGCTGAAACCGCACAGCAGCTTAAAACAGTAGAAACAGCTATAAATAAAGCTCCTCAGGAAATACGTGCCGGCGTAAAAGCAATGGTCGAGGATCTTGCTGCACAAATGAAAGCTTCAGAAAATATTACTATAGCTAATATTAAAAATGCAGCAAAACAGGCAAGACCTTATTCTCATTTTATTCTTCCGGGAGCGGCTTTAGGTGCGCTTGTCGGTTATGCTTATAACGTTGTCGGAACTATTAGCGAAGATTAGTTTTTAATTATTCAGGCTGTGAATAGGTGCCGGAATTCGTCCGCCTCTTTGTACAAATTTGCTTGAAGATAGCGTGTTTATGTTCATAATTGGGGCTTCTCCCAATAATCCGCCGAATACAACTTTATCTCCTGCTTTTTTGTTTGGTGCTGGGATTATTCTTACTGCCGTTGTTTTTTTGTTTATCATACCGATAGCCATCTCATCCGCAATTATTCCGGAAATAGTGTCTTCTGGCGTATCTCCTGGGATTGCTATCATATCTAAACCTACAGAACAAACAGAAGTCATTGCCTCAAGTTTGTCAAAGGTTAAACAGCCTTTTGTTGCTGCTTCTATCATTCCTGCATCTTCTGAAACGGGGATAAATGCTCCTGACAATCCGCCAACGTGAGAGCTTGCCATGATTCCGCCTTTTTTAACTGCATCGTTTAACATTGCAAGTGCTGCTGTTGTTCCATGTGCACCCGCATGTTCAAGCCCCATTGCCTGAAAAATTCCAGCAACGCTGTCGCCGATTTCGGGAGTCGGTGCTAAAGAAAGGTCTATTATACCGAAAGGAAGGTTCATTCTTTGAGCAATCTCTCTTCCTACGAGTTCTCCTGTTGAAGTAATTTTGAAAGCAATTTGTTTTATTTTGTTTGCCATATCACTAAAATTTGTACCTTCCGGTAGTGACTCTATTGCGGCCCGAACCACCCCGGGGCCGGATACTCCAACGTTAAGAACGCATTCCGGTTCTCCGTATCCATGAAAGGCCCCTGCCATAAACGGATTATCTCCCGGAACATTACAGAAACACACAAGCTTTGCAGCGCCTATGCCGTCTTTGTCTGCTGTTAATTGTGCAGCCTTTTTTATTGTTTTACCCATTTTTAAAACAGCATCCATGTTTATGCCGGCCTTGGAGCTTGCAACATTTACAGAAGAACATATTCTCTCAGTTTGCTTTAAAGCTTCCGGAATGCTTTCGATAAGGGCAATATCTCCGCGCGTGCAGCCTTTTTCTACCAGTGCACCGAAACCCCCTACAAAATTCACCCCGACATCGTGTGCTGCTTTATCAAGCACTTTTGCAAGGTGTACGTAGTCATATTCTTTGCAGGATTCTCCCACAATCGATATCGGAGTTACTGCAATCCTTTTGTTTATTATCGGAATCGAGTATTCTTCTTCTATTTCATTTGCCATTGCAACAAGATTTTTTGCATAGCGGGTGATTTTTTCGTAAATTTTTTCCCCGACAATTTTTACATCCGCATCACAGCAATCACGCAGGCTTAAAGCAAGTGTTACAGTTCTTATATCAAGGTGATGTACACGAATCATGTCGATGGTTTCTAAAATAGAATCAGCATTTATATAACTCATTTTTCCTCACAATTTTTTATTTCAAGCGAAATATGCCGGTATTGTCTGTGTTTTAGATATTATGCATTTTGTCAAAAATCTGTTTTTTTTGAACCCATATTTCCATCTGGAGTTCTTCGCCCGCTTTTTGGATTGCTTCTTTTATTTCTTTAAAAGATTTTTCCGCTTTAGATATATCGCCCAGCAAGAACATTACAAAATAATCCTGCATAATGGTTTGTTTTATGTCTTCTATGTTTACCTTGTATTCGGCAAGAACACTGGCAACCTTTGCAACGATGCCGATTCTGTCCACTCCTGAAACGGTTATTATAATTTTATTTTCGGATCTGTTTTCTTGCATATTTTCCTCAATTGTTATTGTTCGCAATATAATAATAACTTATTTAATAAATTAAGTCACCGCTATAGATTATTTTTTCTTTATTTTGACTGTCTATGACTATTAGGTTTCCATTGTTATCAATCTTTTTGGCAATATATTGTTCTTTTTTGTCGTTATCTCTCTGCTGGATATAAACAGTTTTGCCTAAAAAATCTGTATATTTTAAATAATCCTCTTTAAAAGTTTCAAAACCCTTTTGTATAACATTTTCATAATTTTCAAAAAAAGTGTTCAAAAGTTTTTGTAAAAATTCTTCTTTATTTATATTTTTCCCCGTTTCAATATTCAGCGAAGTTGCCGGTCTGTCAATTTTATTGATTGTTTCAGGGTCGTAGTTAAGATTAATACCTATACCGAGAACCACACCAGATGGTTTATGATTTTTTAGCACTCCTTCGCTTAGTATTCCGCATATTTTTCTGTTGTTTATTAAAACATCGTTTGGCCATTTAATTTGAGGTTGTACGTTGTAAGTAGATAAAACTTTTGCAGCCGCAACGCTCATATACTGGGTTAAATTAGCTATATAAGTTATGTTTTGCGGTTTTAAAACTAGGGATAGATAGATGTTGCTGCTGTTGTTTGAAACCCATACACGATTAAACCGGCCTTTGCCGTGAGTTTGTTCATCAGCAATAATAGCTGTTCTATCCTCTAATGTATCAAAATTGGTTTTGCCATAGGTGTTTGTTGAGTCAATACAATTAAATTTTAAAATCTTCATTTATCAACTCTTTTGCGTAACATCAAAACATTACCCTGCTCATCATAACAGGCATTGTCTACCCAGTGCCCGATAAGGTTTTGTTTTGCGTCATACAAGTACTGTTCACGCTCTGAAACAACGTAAGTTGCATTTTTAAAAGCGCCGTATTTATTGTATGCAACGGAGCGGTGAGGATAAACATTGTATGGTTTGTTTAATACATCTACCTTAAAAAGAGAGCCCGTTTCGCTGTAGTAGTAGTTGTGATAAGGGTCATTAGCGTATCTTACACCGTAAGTACCGTCAGAGAACAAAGCCAGATATCTATTTCCGACTTTGTGTTCGCCATTTTTCATTGACGTATAGTTTTCCATGTAGTTAGGGTCAGACCAGTAATCTCTGAATTCGTTAGGCCCTAATGCATAGTCTATATTGTTAAAAGTTTCTTCTCTGGCGAGTTCGGCATTGATTTCGGCGTTACCCTGTAATACCAGTGCTGACGCAGGTAACATAATAAAGAATGCGAGAATTATTAATAAAAACTTTTTCATAGTTTAATAATATAATAAAAATACTCCGAAAGTCACGAACTAACGGAGTATTTTTTTGTTAATTTTTTATGCTTTTAGATTAAGCTTTAGCCTTAGCTGTTTCAACTATAACAGAGAATGCTTCAGGTTCTCTGACAGCCATGTCAGCCAGCATTTTTCTGTTAACCTGAATATCAGCTTTTTTAAGTGCGTTCATAAATTTAGAATAGCTCAAGCCGTGTTGTCTAACAGCAGCGTTGATTCTTACAATCCATAAACGACGCATATTTCTTTTTCTGTTGCGTCTGTCTCTGTATTGATATTTAAGTTTTTTCATTACAGCAGTATTAGCAACTTTGAAGATTCTGCTTCTTGCGCCGATAAAGCCTTTAGCTAATTTTAATATTTTTTTGTGTCTTTTTCTTAAGACATTTCCGCGTTTTACTCTCATTTTTTAACCTTCCTTATCTTGAATATTTTTTGTACGGTAATTCTCTTGAAACCAATTTCAAATTAGTTTCTGATACTTCTGTCATGCCGGTCATTCTTCTTTTTCTGTCGGCAGACTTGTGTTGAAGCAGGTGTTTTTTACCTGAGGAAAGTCTCATGATTTTACCTGAAGCTGTCACTTTGTAGCGTTTTGCAGCTGCGCGGTGTGTTTTCATTTTTGGCATAGTTTTTTCTCCTTTCAAAATAAAAGCCGGACTCACGGGTGGCGAACCACTTTACGCCGCAGCCCTGTTTGTTTTTACCGGATTATTATGACATGCCGTCCACAATAACCCTTTGTATCATTATTGTATGCGCAAAACAAAACCATGCAAGCATGAAAACGATTTTGGTATTTAATATTTAATGTTTTTTAACATGTAAATTATTGTCCAAAAGTTATTGTATTTTAATCAAGTCGTCCAAAATACAAATTTTAAAATCTTCAGTTATGTTATTTAAATCCAATACATCTATTTTATATGGGATTGTTGAATCCTCAAACGCAGTTTCTATTTTTATTTTTGTTTTATCATTAATTTTTTGGCCAGCACAATCAATGGCGATATCAATGTCCGAATACATTTTTGCCTTACCTTTCGCGCGTGAGCCAAAAATGTAAAAATTTACATTATCTTCAGGTAAAAATTTTTTTAAAATTTGTAATATTTTATCTAAAAATCTTTTATCCAGATCTATTTTTTTCATTGCCGTTCTTTTAATCTATTTAACAGATATTCTGCGTCTTTATAAAAATCATTTACTATTGAAACTACTTCCAGAGCCTTTTTTTCATCATAAGTATAAGAAGTAATATTTCTTTTCCGTCTGTATATTGTCCATGTTTCAAGGTCATTTAATAATATACCCAAACGGTTCGCTTCCCGTATAGTTCTGTTAAAATCCATGGTATCGGATTCTTCATTTTCTGTCATTGCAATTTTTAAATATCTTTTTATCATTTTTATTGCAAGTGAATATGTATATTCAAAACGTTGAATTAATGCATCGCGTATAGCTATATCTTCGTGTTCTTTATTGTATCTGTTAATGATTTCTTCTAAACTTTTTAATGCTTTTTCATATGATGATAAGTTTAAAAAATTTTCGTTCATAAATTACCTTTTTGCTTTTAATTTTTATTATCATATCATCAATTTACAGAGAAAAAAAGTCGGATGTGCTTTACCTGTCAATCATAGATATTTTTTAACATATCCGAGGTTATAATTTTTTCGTTGAGAGCGGGGCTGATTTCTGCTGTTTTTTTGTCTTTGTTTTTATAGTTAAGCTGAATATCTGTAAGGTAATTTTCATACCAGTTTGTTATATAAAGCTTGCCGTTTATATCAATAATACCTTCATAAAAGGTTTTTGCTGCTTTTTGTGGATCTTTGTATGTGCGTGCCTGTGTTTTTTTGTAAGCTTGTATCTTTTTATCCGTAACAAGGTTTTTTAATCGGCCATTAATGCCCATGTTTGTTTCTATGTCTTTAAGGAATGTCTTTAAGTATTCAAGATTTTTATTTATCTGTTCCCTGTCTTTTATTACTTTATGTGTAGAACTTTCGTAATCCTGTTCATAAAGTTTTTTTAGTTTTAAAAATATTTCGTTATATAAGTCAAGCAAGTCATCTTCACGATATCCCCGTGCATTTTTTGTTTCATTGGGTAATGTTCTTACAAGTAAATTCAACCGTTCTTCTTCTATTAAAGGTGTAAAAGTAAACAAAACATTAGCCATTCTTGTGGTATACAAATCGCGGAATTTTTCGTATTTTTCGTAATTACCTGATTTCAGGTGCTGCAACGCACGATGGTTCAGGGAGTGGAAGGGGTTTGTTGAAATATTGAACTCCATAAAATCATAATCATTGGAGTTTATTGCTTTTTGAACAAGATTCTCCATTCTTTCCTGTGTTTTTTTATCTTTTATATTCCATCCGGCAGTGTCAAACAAAATCAGTTTGCCTGTTAGTTCGTATATCATTTTAGCAAGGTCTAGATAATCATAAATTTTCCCGTTTTTGTCCTGCAAAAATATCATAGATGAATCTGCATCATGGAATAGCGTGTTATATTCATTTTTTGAGCTTTTAAAAATATTAAAACCGAGTCTTTTGTTGAGTTCCTTGAATCCGCAATAAAGTTTTTCAAAGTCTTCAAAATCAATTTTGTTTATTTTATCAGATGCTTTTTGATGTGAAGGCGGCATGGCGTTTGCATAACAGTGTGCGCACATATTGTGACAGCCTCTTTGTACCACAAATTCCGTGGAGTGCTGTGCAAGGAATTTTATCTGTTCCATGGATAACCCGTTAAAAACCTCTATACCTTTTTGTATGCCTTCGAGTTTGTTTATGTCGTAAAGATTTATATCTTTGTAAGAGATATGTTGTTTTATACATTTTTGCCTTTTGTTTTTTAAATATTTTTTTATGGCATATTCGTTATTTTCTCCGAAAGATATTTGATATTTGTAAGAGGGCAGATTGTTTAAATCAAAAACTTTGTTTGCCTTTGACTGTTGTTTTTGAGGTGTTTTATTATAATCCGTGTTTGTATATGAATATATATAATTCTTTGAAACGGGTTTAATCATACCAGATGTAAACAACAGGAAAGAAAATTTTTTGCTATGTAAAAATTATTTATGTATAATTTGAAACAATACGGTTAAACAATATGGAAACTAACACAAAAAAGGGTAAACTATTTGTAATATCAGGTTCGTCCGGTGTGGGAAAAGGCACACTTTTAAAAAGGCTGCTTGAAAAAAATCCTCAGCTTGAGGTTTCTATTTCTGCGACAACAAGAAACCCGCGCCCCGGTGAAATTGACGGTGTTAATTACTTTTTTGTAACTAAAGAAGAATTTTTAAAAGAGGTTGAAAACGGCGACTTTTTGGAATGGGCTGAATTCAACGGAAATTACTACGGTACAAAACAGGCATGGGTTGAAAGAAACCTTAATAAGGGAAGAAATCTTATACTGGAAATAGAAACAAAAGGTGCTTTGCAAATTAAAAACAAACTTCCTGATTCCGTATTAATTTTTATTCTGCCTCCTTCTTTAGAGGAGCTTGAACACCGCCTCAGAGGTAGAAATACAGAAGATGAAGAAACTATTCAGGGACGTTTGCACGAAGTACGCAGAGAAATAGAGTGTTCTAAAAACTATGATTACACAATAGTTAACGATGATTTGGATAACGCTCTTGAGGAGCTTGAAAGAGTTATAAACTCTATTATTCGTTAAATACCCATTGCTTGCGTGTTTTCCACTGTACAATTGTTAAAAGTAATATTATTAAAAATAGTATATAAGCGCCTGCTGATGCTTCACCGATATTAAAAAATTCAAAGGCGTTTTTGTATATCCAGTACACAAGCACATTTGTTGAATTCATCGGCCCGCCCTGTGTCATAAGATAAATTAGGTCAAACACCTGAAACGATGAAATAGTCGTTATAACCAGTACGAAAAATATTGTCGGGCTGAGAAGGGGCAGTGTGATTTTAAAAAAGGTTTGTATTTCGTTTGCGCCGTCTATTTTTGATGCCTCGTAAAGATTAGGGTTTAAGGAAGAAAAGCCCGAGAGAAAAATAACCATATTGTATCCTATGAGTTTCCACGCCGAAACTATTATGAGAGCGAGCATTGCTGTTTTGGTGTCGTACAACCAGTTTATATTTGCTTTCAAAATATAATTCAAAAGGCCGTTATTGGGGTCAAAAATCCATTCCCACGCAATAGCTATTACTATCATGGGTGTGATGAAAGGCAAAAAGTATGCTGTTTTAAAAAACTCTGTCCCTCTTATTTTATTATTTAATACTGCAGCAAGAACCAGAGGGATAATTATTGCAATAACCGCTGTCGATACTGCAAAAATAAAGGTATTTTTTATTATTAAACCAAAAGCCGGTGATGACAGAAGCTCTATATAATTTTTAAGTCCTATAAACTTTATATCCGAGAGCAAATCCCATCTGCAAAAGCTTAAATAAAATGAAAAAAATACGGGGATTACAATAAATATCAAAGTACCTGTCAATGCAGGCAGCACGAATATATTTATTTGTGTATTTTCATTAAATAATTTTTTTATTATATCTTTCACAACACAGATTATAACAAATATTGCTAAATTTTTTGCATACAGTTGTTAATTTGTCGTATAATTGAGTAATAGATAAACTTTTGCTTGAGGTTGAGGTAATATGCTGCAGACTTTGAATAAAATTAACTCCATTCATGATTTAGCTCTGGAGGTTTTACAAATTGAAGCTGATTCTATTTTAAAATTGAAAGAAAGAATCGGCGCGGATTTTGAAAAAGCTATAGATATCCTGTATAACTGTAAAGGCCGTGTAATTGTTACAGGCATGGGCAAATCAGGTCATATAGGAAGGAAGATTGCGGCTACATTGTCTTCTACAGGTACACCGTCATATTTTCTTCACCCTGCAGAAAGCACACACGGGGATTCCGGTCTTATCACCCGTGATGACGTTGTTATAGCAATTTCTAACAGCGGTGAAACAGCAGAGTTAATGAATCTTTTGCCGTTAATTGAGCGTTTTGGCGTAAAAATGATTGCAATGACCGGTAAAAAAGAATCAACCCTCGGCAAAAAATCAGATGTTGTGCTTGATGTTTCTGTTGAAAAAGAAGCCTGTCCTCTGGGTAAAGCCCCCACGGCCAGTACTACAGCTACTCTGGCAATGGGTGATGCTGTCGCTATATGTTTGCTTAAAAAGCGCGGCTTTACAGAAGAAGACTTTCTTATGTTCCATCCGTCGGGTGCTCTTGGCAGAGGAGTTCTCTATCACGTTTCAGATTTGATGATTACAGGTGAACGTATTCCTGTATTGAGTGAAAATACAAACTTCCATGACACAATCCAGTTTATTTCTGATAAAAAGCTCGGATGTGCCATTATGGTTGATAATAATGGAATTATGACAGGTATTTTAACAGACGGTGATATCAGACGTACACTGTTAAAATATAACAATACTTCTTCGCTTGTTACAAAAGATGTTATGACAAAAAATCCCAAAGTCATTCAGGATACTGATTTGGCGGCAAAAGCATTGCATATTATGGAAAAACATTCGATTACCTCGCTTGCAGTTTGTGACAATGCGGGCAAACCCGTAGGACTTGTGCATATCCATGACCTTTTAAAAGCAGGTGTTGCGTAATGAATTACGAAAAAAAAATATTTGAAAAAGCAGCAAAAATAAAAGCGCTCGTGCTCGACGTAGACGGCGTTATGACGGATGGGTCGTTAGTTTTTGATGAAAACGGCGTTGAGTATAAAACTTTTAATGCAAAAGACGGTCAGGGTATTGTTATGCTCAACAAAACAGGCTTTGTTACTGCTATTATCACGGCACGCCAGAACGGAACAGTGCGCCATAGATTTAATAACCTCGGGATGACAAAGCTTGTTGAAGGATGTAAAAACAAGATAGCCGCTCTTAAAGATTTAATGATTGAATATAATTTAAAGGCTGAAGAAATTGCTTATATGGGCGATGATTTGCCTGATATTTGCTGCTTGAAGGTTGTCGGATTGCCGGCATGCCCGTGTGATGCCGTAGATGAAGTGCGCGAATATGCATGTTTTATTGCCTCAAAAAACGGCGGCAGAGGCGCTGTAAGAGAGTTATGCGACCTTATTTTAAAAGCAACAGGAAATTATGACGGTATAGTCGGGTCTATAATTAACAAAGAATAGAGTTTTAGCCGGACTTTAAGAATATTGATCTTAAAAAATAATTGTTTAAATTACACTTTATTTTTTATATTTTTTATTAAAATTATAGATAAAAAAAATAGGGCTTTGGTCTAGAAAAGCCCTAGCTGTCTGGAATTAAGAATAGTTGGAAGTATGAAAAAGATTTAATTATATATAACTTTAAAATCGGTTTTAAAACAATTAGCCGGTCGGGTATTTTTAAATAATTCTTCTGATTTTTTATCGGATTGAATAAAAATAGGATAAAATTATTGATTAAGTGTACAAAATGCACTTTATCTAAGATTCAATAATAATAAGGATTTACAGAAGATATTAAGATTTTTTCAAGAAGGGTTGACAAAGAAAAGTTTATAGTACATAATGAAAATGTACTAAATAGTGTAGATAAAACACTTAATTAAAAACAAGTCACAATATAAGGACGAAAAAAATGAAAATTAATAGCATAAATACATATAGCTATTCAAATATAAATAATAATAAACAATATGCCACAAAACCTGTTTTCAAACAATCTCAAACAGACAGTGTTTCTCCGGCTATTTTAGAAGCGTTTGTTGAATCTTCTAACGATAAAAGAAGCAAAAGCAACTTTATGAGCAAAATTAACTTTTTCAAAGATGTTTTGTTTTCTGACGAAACTACAAAACATGCTCAACAGTTGAAAGACGCTATCGAAAGCTATGATTCAACCCAGAATATATTATACAGAGCATAATATATTTTAGCCAGAACATTATAACAAAAGACTTTTTCCCCCGTTTAAAATTTTAATTTGAATAGATGCAGTAAACTCAGACCGAAAGGTCTGATTTTTTTATACTTTTGAAGATTGTTATAAATTTTCTTTAATCCATTCGACCATTGGTTTTAACGCCCGTGCACGGTGAGAAAGTGTATTTTTTTCTTTCAGTGTCATCTCTGCCATTGTTTTGTTCAATTCCGGTATAAAAAACACAGGATCATACCCGAACCCGTGAGTTCCTGAGGGTTTTGTATCAATCAAGCCGTCTATTTTTCCCGTTTGAGTGTGCAGTTTTGTCCCGTCGGGTGCAACCAGCGTCATTGTGCATACAAAATGCGCGCAGCGTTTGTTTTTTTCAACATCTTTCATTTCTGAGAGCAATTTAGTTATTTTGGATTTTTGGTCAGGAGCGTATCTTGCCGAATATAGCCCGGGGCGTCCGCCAAGTGCGTCAACACAAAGTCCTGTGTCGTCGGCAAGAGCCGGAATACCCATAAGTTTTGCTGCTTCTGCTGCTTTTATGTATGAGTTTTCTTCGAATGTTGTTCCGTTTTCAACAGGGTCAAAATCGCCTTTAACAAGTACAAATTCCACACTGTCGGGGTGAATTTCATTTAACATATCGTTAATTTCTTCAAGTTTGTGCGGGTTTGATGTACCCAGTGCGATTTTTATCATATTTTCTCCTCACATGCCGGCAATATTAATTTTAATAAATAAAAATTGTGACAATAGCCGTTGTTTTTCTAAGCTATTTGCCAAAACGTCTATTTCTTTTTTCAAATTCAATAATAGCATTAGCCAGCTCTTTTCTGTTAAATTCAGGCCAATAGGTATCTGTTACATAAATTTCAGAATACGCAAGCTGCCATAAAAGGTAGTTGCTGATTCTTTTTTCTCCGCCCGTTCTGATTAACAGGTCGGGATCGGGAATATCTTTTGTATAAAGATGTTTTGAGATAGTTTCTTCTGTTATTTGTTCCGGTGTAATGCCTTCTTTTATAATTGATTTCATTGCGTGTACAAGTTCGCTTCTGGCACCGTAATTAAAAGCTATATTGAGGTTTACGCCGGTATTGTTTTTCGTTTTTTCCTCTGCATGATGCACAATTTTTATAAGACTTTTGTTAAGCTGGGATATATTTCCAAGGAATTTTATTCTAACATTTTCTTTATGCATGTCGTCCAGCTCGTTTAATAGAGTTTTTGCAAGCAGCCCCATTAAAAATTCCACTTCTTCTTTTTTTCTGTTCCAGTTTTCTGTAGAAAAAGCGTAAACTGTTAAATATTTGATACCGAATTCATCAAATAGCCGCATTGTAGTGCGCAGAGAATCCACACCTCTTTGATGTCCCATTGCAGAGGGAAGCATTTTTTCTTTTGCCCAGCGTCTGTTGCCGTCCATTATTATTGCAATATGCTGCAGGTTAGTGTTTTTTACTATATCTTTAATATTTTGTTCAGCCGTTAGTTCCAAGATGAATTACCCTATGAATCTTTTCTTGTAATATTATATGCTAAATATATTTTTGAAAAACAATGTTTGTCTTCGTATTTTGTGGATAATCGCCCGGGGCGTGTTTTTTGGGGTATGTATAATCAGCGGATTTTTATATTTCTTGCAATATCTCTATCCAGCGCTTTTTTAGCAATAGCTTCACGTTTGTCGTGCAGTTGTTTACCTTTAGCAAGAGCTATTTCGATTTTTGCCCAGCCGTTTTCAAGATATACATTTAAAGGAACTATTGTGTACTGTTCTTTTTTAACTTTGCCGAGCATTTTTAATATTTCTTTTTTATTTAAAAGCAGTTTTCTTTTTCTTTCAGGGTCAGGGTTGTACCTGTTACCCTGTGCGTATGGGTTTATATGGACGTTATAGAGCCATACTTCGCCGTCTTCGATTTTTGCGAAGCTGTCTTTGAGATTTATTGCTCCCTGCCTGATTGATTTTATTTCTGTACCGGTCAACACAAGTCCGGCATTGTATTTTTCTAAAATCAAAAAGTCATGAAATGCTTTTTTGTTGTTTGCTACTATCTTTTTGCCCATAGGTTTATTTTAACATTAAGTATTTTTATATACCATATAATTTAATTTTATTATATTTCTTCCACATCTTGTTTTAAATTTGTGCAATTTTACATAAAAATGTAAAATAAATGACATGGGGGCTTAATATGTCAGTTAAAATTAAACTAAAAAAACTTTTTATAGACGAGGGAATTAAGATGTTCGAGAAAAATTCGTGATAAGGCTCTGCCGAACAAAAGCAGCCAGTGGCTGGTTTTGTGAGAGGTAAGCGAC
>CALVAT010000032.1 GCA_944325565.1 Candidatus Gastranaerophilales bacterium | reverse complement strand
TATGCAAACTCTGTTTCCGTTGCTTTTGAAAGCGCAAAAGAGGATATTAAATCTGATAAAATCCACTACAACGGCAACCCTGTAAGAGAAGAATTCTCTACAGTTGACAGATACCATGCAAGACAAAAATGGAATCTTAAAGACAAACTGACGATTATGGTTATGGGCGGTTCTCAGGGGGCTAAAAAACTTAATTCTGTGCTTGTAAACAGCATAAAGAACCTGTTTAAAAAGTATGATATACAGATTATCCACCAGACAGGCCTTAAAAATTACGACGAAACAGTTAAAGAATTAAAGAAAATTTATCCTGAATATACTGAAAACTCACAGTACATAATAAGACCATACTTTAAAAAGATGTATCTGCCTATGATTGCGTCTGATATAGCAGTATCAAGAGCGGGCTCTTTGAGTATTTCAGAAATCTGTGTATCAGGTCTGGCTTCTATATTAATTCCATATCCGTATGCAGCAGCAGATCACCAGAGAAAGAACGCCAAAGAGATGGAAGAACTCGGGGCTGCTTTATACCTTGATGACTCTCAATGCACTGTAGAATCATTTACGGAAAAACTTGAAGAATTGATAAACGATACTCAAAAGATGATAGAATTACAAAACAACGCAAAAGCGCTTGTTAAAACAGATGCAACAAAGAAAATTGTTGAACAGATTAAAGCTGTTTTAAATAAAGAATAAGTTATCAGAAATAAATTTTTATAAAACGGACGCTCTAAAGTTCTAAAAACAAAAAGGCGTCCGTTTTGTTTTATAAAAATATTAAGAGGGTGTCCAAACTTGCCAGCTGGGCATTTTAAAGCTATAATATTATAATCCAGAATAAGCAAAATGGGGTTAGATATGAATAAACCTGATTTAATAGAGAAAACTCAGGCAAAAAACAACAAAAGAAAGAATAAAATCCGTTTCTATTATTCTTTCCTGACAATAGTGCTTCTGGTATGTCTTGTTCAGATAGGTTTCAGCGCTTTTAATAACATTACAAAAAGCATAAGTTATCACGGCAAAATAAAGAAAATGAAGGCATTAAATGAACAGGCTTATGTAGAAAATCAAAGGCTGAAAGAAGAACTCGAAGATTTTAATTCAACAAAGAGCCTTGAGGCTATTGCCAGAAACAACCTGAAAATGGCCGGCGAGGACGAGGTTCTGGTTATAATAAACAAACCGCAGGAACCGGCTCAAACAGATAATCAGAAAAAGAAAAATCCTTTAATTAAAAATAAAACACATAAGACACAAAATTAGGAATTTTATAAATGTCATATAAAATAAACAAAAATCCATTTTTAATCTTCGGAGTAATCGGACGCAAAAAATTCTTATTTTTTTCTATTCTGTATTATATAATCTCTATTCTTTTAATTACAGTGTGCTGTTTTGATGTGATTCAAGCTTGTGCAAAATTGCATTTATCAGCAGCAGAAGTCATTTTTACTCATAAGGTATCTATGACACCTGCAATTATTTATATAATAATATCCTGCATATCAATTTATTTGTATATAGTATTGTATAAAAAAAGATTTACTGATATTTTTGCTGACAGTCCCAGGTGCAAAATTTCTGTAATCTGTTGGACAATTGTTTTGACAATTTATACAATCAAGTATTTTTATTTACCTCTTAATATCTTTGATTGTTTATTTCTCATAGGCGTATTTTTATGGTGTTCTTGCAATAAAGGAGCAATAACAAACAAAATTACACAAGCTCCAGAAGAATTAAAAGAATAAAAACTCCTTTGCATACACTGCTAAAGGAGCTTTTTGTTTATTAATGTTCGTTTGTACAGTAAAAACCTCACATCGCCTTTTTTTAATAAACTACTTTATTGCAACAAGTCTTGAAGAAATACCGATATCGGAATTAATCATCTTTGCACTTGCTATTGCCATAGAGCGTCTTTTTTTTGCACCTCTAAGCAAAAATGCTACTCCGTCGCTTACGTTACTTGTTGGTTTCTCCAATTTTTTTAACATAAAATATTTCCCTTTAGACTCACTTGTTCTCAATTACATTTTAGTTATCGGTTTATTTTTTATTTTCTTTAGGATTTTATTCAGCATCGTTACATAAGTTTACATTAGAGTTTAATAGTTTAAACAAAGATTATTGTACTTAATCAGTCAAAAATGGTATAAATATAATAAAACAAGCTAAATATAAGGAAGTAAAATGTTTGATTTATCTATTATTTTTAACCCGATTATACTGGCAATAATCGTGTGTTTCATAGGTGTTGTGGTCTATTTTATTACTAAAGTTCAATATATAAATATGTCCTTAAACGGGCTTACTAACATATTAAAGAGCTTTAGAAAAGGAAATATCGTATACAGATTCAAAGAACTTGACGATATGTTTTTGAAAAACCCTTTCATCTCAAACTACTGGGTCGAATTCAAAAACACACTTGTCTTTAACGAGGGAATTTCACTCAAAGGCTCACCTGTGGAAAACTCTTCTATCCAGTGTACAGTAGACTCTTCATACTTTTTTAATGAAGAAACACTTATTAACAGCAAACTCAACTACAAATTTATATCAGCAGTACCTACAATCCTAACAGGCTTAGGCCCTTTATTTACCTTTATGCATATTGCGATTGCTTTTTCAAAAGTAAATTTTGCCACACAGGAAGCAACTATTGCTTCTGTTTCATCGCTTCTGGCTTCAATGAAGGTGGCTGCAATGATTTCAGTAGTAGCAGTAGGCACATCTATTTTGTTTATGGTAATTGAAAGAATTCTATACAAAAATATGTGCAAAACTCCATTGAGCGCTTTTCAACTGGAGATGAACAAGCTTTTTGATACAATAACGTCCGAAAAATTCCTCGTTGAACTGTTAAGAGAATCAAAACTGCAAAACAGCGTTATGAATCAAACCTTTACAACAATGCCATTACAAATGAAGGCAGCATTTGATAAAAGCTTTAAAGAAACCCTTGTTCCTTATCTTGATAACCTTATATTCTCGGTAAACAAACTGCAGGATAATATTAAAAACTCGGGTTCTAAAGGGATATTAGACGATTTATTCGGCAACAATGATGATGAGTAATTTTTATGAAATATATTAAGTACAAAACAGATTCACAAAACACCGGAGATGAAAATGTTTTCTGGGTCACAATGAGTGACCTTTTACTCGGTCTTGTAGTTGTATTCCTTGTGTTATTTGTGTTCGCAATAACGGGATACACCCAGTCAAAAGTAGCAGAGCAGGAAAAACGCTATGAAGTTACAGAAAGAATTGCCGAAGAACTTAAAAAGAACAACATTAATGTTGACGCGGACAAGTTCTCAGGCAGGATAAAAATTTCAGACCTTGAACTGTTTGAACTCAACAGCTGGGAGCTTTCACCAAAAGGCAAAGAATACATGGCAAAATTCGTGCCGGTATATTTGAACGCTGTACTAAAAGATCCCAAAGTAAGAAAAAATATTACCCAGATTGTAATTGAAGGCCACACGGACTCTCAAACCTTTGCCGGAGCAAAATCAGAAGAAGAAAAATACTACAGAAATATGGAGTTGAGCCTGAAAAGAGCTGCCAGCGTAGCCAGATACATTATTTTCTCTGATTATGAAGGCAAAAAAGAGTATCAAAATGATTTGTTTAAAATAATTTCTGTAGAAGGCAAAGGCCCTTCAAATCCCGTTATTATAAACGGTCAGGAGGACTATGCAAAAAGCAGACGTGTAGAACTTCAGGTTGTGTTTAAAGAAAACTTTATGCTTGGCAAAGACAAAGCCTCTAGAAATGATTGAGCCTGTATTCGCTGCAACAGGTTGTAAATGCAGCTAAATTCTTCACGCCGTTTTTTTGAAAAATCTTTGTTATTTCAGAGATTGTACTCCCCGTAGTAAGTATATCGTCAAATATAAGAAAATTTTGACGGTCAGTATTTTCATCAAAATTCTCTTTTACCGCTTCAAAAGCCCCCTTGAGGTTTTTAGCTCTCTGGGCTTTATTAAGCTTGTACTGCGGTTTTGTATCTTTTACTCTAATTATGAGATTTTCGTTTATTTCATAGCCTGTAAGCTTTGCAAACTCTTTTGCAACAAGTGACATGTGATTGTAATGCCTCTCTTTAAGCCTCTCAGGGCTTACTGGCACAGGAACGATAACAAAATTCTTTTTCGATATCTCGAGATTTTGCCAGTATTCATACATGATTTTGGCCAGATAAAATGCAAGGTTGCGCTGTTTATGATATTTTAAACCTCTTATTACTTTTTGGACATTTCCCCTATAAACTGTTGCACTGTATGTATTGACACCATTTATAACTTCTATGGATGTATACGAAAGCGGCTTTATACTCTTATAGCATTTTGAGCATAAATTAACATTTTCTTTTGTACTTTTACAGCAGTAGCAGCGTTTTTTATATATCAGGTCGAGTAATTGAGATAAAAATCCAAACATATAATAATTATAATAACTGTTTTACCTTAAATTGTATATGATAAAATAATTGTATTACCACAAGAAATACTTTTTAGAGGATAATTTTTTATGAATATCATTATAATGATTTTGCTTATCAGCTTTTTGATACTTGTACATGAGCTAGGGCACCTGCTTACAGCCAAAATGCTGGGGTTTAAGGTAACAAGATTCGGATTCGGTCTGCCGGTCGGGCCTACTTTGTACAAAGGCAAAATCGGTGATATAGAAATCCTCGTACACGCACTTTTACTTGGCGGTTATGTTTCGTTCCCCGATGATGAGGAGGACGAAAACATTCCCAAAGATTCCACAGAACTTTTCCAAAACCAGCCGGCGTGGAAAAGAGCGTTAGTACTTGTTGCAGGTGTTGCGGCAAATATGGTTTGTGCGGTGGCTCTCATCATGGTTACTGCCGCAATCACACATAAACTTCCTTCTGACAGGGCAATTGTTTTTGTCAAAAGTGTAGGAGAAGCAAAAGGCGCATCAGTTAAGGCCTCTGGTTTGCAAAAGGGTGATATTATTTTGCGTATTAACAACTCTAATATTATCCAGCCTTTCCAGACAAATATCTATGCTAAAGCAAGTAAAAAGTTTGACGGATATATTTCTGACAAAGCATACAACAACGCTCTAAAAGAGCTTCAGACCCAAAATCCTGAAATTAAAGATGTTTCACAACCGATTTCCAAAGGAACTAACGTAAAACTCATTAAACCTCAGGATGAAGAAGCCCTGCATCTCTCTGCAGCAGCATTAATGGGTATTGAAAAAATCAAAAATGACAGAATTAGATTAAATAAAGCACAAATTACTTTAAGAAACTCCCTTGAAAACAAAAAAGAATACATTGCCGATGGTCAAACAACTCTTGCTGATATAGCTAAAGCTGTTTCTGATACAAGAAAGCCTATGTTCTTTACCGTTAAACGAGGTGATAAAGTGCTTAACCTTCCTGCAATATACTCTAACGAAGAGGGCTTAATCGGCATAGAACGCGATGGGACAAGAATATTTATAGAAACGGACTCTCCTGTAAAAATTGTTACAGGCTCTCTTAAATATACCTGGATTAACACAAAATACACGCTCATAGGTCTGGAAAAACTTATTACCGGTCAAATTCCGGTCAAAGAACTGCGAGGTATTGTTGCAGCAACAAAAATGGGCGGAGATATGATTGAACAAACAGGTATACTAAATGGTATACTGCTCACTGCGATAATAAGTATAAACCTTGCTGTTATGAACCTTTTACCTATACCGGCGCTTGATGGCGGACATTTGATGTTTCTGATTATAGAAAAGTGCAAGGGCAAGCCGCTTGATGAAAAAGTTACGGCTAAAATAAGCAATTTCTTCTTCCTGCTTCTAATTATACTTATGATGGTATTAATCTTTAATGATATATTCGCTATCGTAACCAAACAAATATGATAAAATTTAAGTATGAAAGAAAAACTGACATACCTTCAAGACAACTTGAAAGAAAACAAGCTCATCAGATGGCCTGATACCTGTTTTCCACTTAAGTTTTATATTGCACCTTTCAGGTGGTATAAACGTGAACAAAATGACAGTTATAAATATTTTTCACTCGTAAAAAGAGCTCTTGAGACATGGGAGCGCTCAAGCGGAGGCAAGGTGCGTTTTAAGGTGGTTCAAACACTAAATGAATCACAGATTAACCTTGACTGGAAAAGAATCGACAGAAAGTCGCTGGGACACTGCTATTTTCATTTTGACAACCAGAGCAGACTTTATTCAGCAGAAGTTCAGATAGGACTTTCTGATGGCATAATACATCAGCAGTATCAGGATGAAAACGAAGTTTATCATACTATTTTACACGAAATAGGCCATGCACTGGGACTGGGTCACAGCCCTTATGATACTGATATTATGTATACTCCACACAAATACGGTGTTGTAAGCCTTTCTGCACGTGATGCATACTCGCTGCAATGGCTTTACAAGCTGCCATACGGCATAAGTGTCAAAGAGCTGGCTTCAAAATACGGAGTACAATCTGATGATATCGATTACATAATCACCAGAATCGCTACTGCCGGCAAATCTACAGAATTTGAAGATATAAAAAATTCTATACGCATTGAAAAAAAGGATTTGATGAAAGAACAAAATACACTTGCTGAGCTAAAAAAATACAATATAGGTATCCAAAATGTTCAAATTCCCTCTGACATTCAAGAATATCTTAAAAAGAATATAATGATGAAAAAGGATGATAAGAAATAAAAAAAATACGGCTTTTAAAATTTAAAAGCCGTATTTTTCAACATTTATAGCAAACTTATTACATATTTATAAGTCTTCTCAATTCATCAGGACGGCTTGTTTTAGCAAGAGCGTCTTCTGCAGAGATAAGATTTTTCTTATAAAGGTTTGCGAGAGAAGTTTCCAGAGTCTGCATACCATGCTGTGCACCGGTTTGAATAGCAGAATACATCTGAGAAGTTTTACCCTCACGGATAAGGTTAGCGACCGCTCCGTTAACAACCATAACCTCTAATGCCATTACACGGCCTTTCTTTTCACCGGTTTCTGACAATTTAGGCAAAAGTGTTTGTGAAAATACAGCACAAAGTGAGTTAGACAACATAATACGAATCTGCTGCTGCTGACCTTGCGGGAATACGTCAATAATACGGTCAATAGTCTGGCTGGCTGATGAGGTGTGGAGTGTTCCCATTACCAAGTGACCTGTTTCTGCAGCTGTAATAGCAAGAGAAATAGTTTCAAGGTCACGCAACTCACCTACCAGAATGATATCAGGGTCTTCACGAAGTGCTGATTTCAATGCGTTAGCAAATGATCTTGTATCCTGTCCCAGCTCTCTCTGGTGTACAACACTCTGTTTAGATTTGTGAACAAATTCGACAGGATCCTCAATTGTTAAAATGTGTTCATTTCTGTTTTCATTAATATAGTCAATCATTGAAGCAAGTGTTGTTGATTTACCAGAACCTGTAGGCCCTGTTACAAGAATCAACCCTCTCGGTTTTTCTGTAATTTTTCTTACAATCGGAGGAAGACCTAATGATTCGAATGTCGGACAAACTGTATTAATCGTTCTGAATGCAGCTGCATAAGTGTTGTTGTTTTTATAAACGTTAACACGGAATCTGCCAATACCATGAATACCATAAGAAAGGTCAAGCTCCCAATCCTGTTCAAGCTTTCTTCTCTGTTCGTTATTTAATATAGGGAATATCAATGTTTCTACATTTTCAGCAGTTAACATTTCATGATTTGTTCTAATTAATTTACCGTCTATACGAAAAACAGGGGGAAGGTTGGCGGAGATGTGAATATCGCTGGCGCCCTGACCTACTGCCTCTTCCAATAATTCTTCTATCAACATAGTATATGCTCCTACTAATTCATTCCGATAATAAATATTTTAATGATATAATTAAATGTACTTAACTAAATTTTACAATCTTGGAGCGTTATTGTCAAAATAAATTATGGAGATATTAGCTATGGATATAAAACCAGTAAAACTCGGAAACTTTGAGATAGGAGGGGATAAACTCACTATCCTTGCCGGCCCATGCGCGATAGAAAGCAAAGATGTGCTTTTTACCGTAGCCGAAGCCTTGAAAAAACTTACACAAGAACTGGGTATAAATTATGTATTTAAATCCTCTTTTGATAAGGCAAACCGCAGTTCTATAAAATCATTCAGGGGCCCGGGGCTTGAAAAAGGTCTTGAGTTACTTGCAGAAGTAAAAAAAGAATTTGACCTGCCTATAGTAACGGATATTCACACTCCAGATCAGGCTCAACCGGTATCAGAAGTAGCTGATATAATCCAAATACCAGCGTTTTTATGCAGACAGACAGATTTGCTTGTAGCTGCTGCTAAAACCGGAAAAATAGTCAATATCAAAAAAGGGCAGTTTCTTGCTCCTGCCCAGATGAAACCGCTTGCTCAAAAAGTCGTTGAGTCCGGTAATAACAGAGTGCTTTTTACGGATAGAGGAACAAGTTTTGGTTACAACAATCTTGTTGTTGACATGAGAGGCATACCAATAATGCAGGAAATGGGCTATCCAGTTGTTTTTGATGCTACACACAGCGTGCAGCTGCCAGGCGGCGCAGGCGAATGCTCCTCAGGTGAAAGAAAATATGTTTCTACCCTCGCCAAAGCAGCTATGGCAGCAGGGGCTAAGGCACTGTTCTTTGAAGTCCATCCTGAGCCGGATAAAGCTCTTTGTGATGGGCCTAATATGCTTTCTATAGATATGGCAAAAGACGTATTTAAAATTTGCAATGACATATTTAAACTTGTAAATTAAAAGACAGGCTTTTACATAGCTAAAATATTAACGGCAAACATCTCCGCTTTGCACGCAAAAATTCATATAAAACGGTGTAAATATTTGTCCGAATTTTCCGAACAATTTTAAACCGCTCACTTGGGCTATTTTATTATCCCCTGTTATAATCCAGAGGGTTCTTTTATTCTTTTTCAAAATCAGCCCCGGTTTGCTATACTTCGTATGATTTTCAAAAAATTTAACTTTTCCAGCCTGCAAAAAAGCGTTTTTATGAGCTATATAAGCAGGCTGCCACGGGGTCAACGCACGGACAAGGCGGTTTATTTCATCTGCTGTTTTATCAAAATTTATCAAAATATCTTTCTCTGCAATTTGAGGATAATACGAAGCATCCTTAACACTCTGATTTGTGGGTATTATCATCTCGTTATTCATTGCGGTCAAAAGTTCAGCAACACCTGTTTTTGCAAGACTACAACACTTGTTTTTCAAAGTTTCACCTGTATCTCCGTTAAATCCCTGCAAAATAGAAATCTTTTTTTGCATAAGAATCGGGCCGGTATCCAGATTTTCATCCATAAGATGAAATGTAATGCCGGTTTCACTTTCACCGTTCATAATAACTCTCATATAAGGGTTAGGTCCTCTGTATTTCGGCAAAAGCGAAGGGTGACAGTTAATAGTGCCAATTTTAGGCAGGTCAATAATAGGCTTTTTAAATTTTTCACTCCAGGAACCGACAAGAATAATATCGGGATTAAGTTTCAATATCTGTCTTCTGAAGGATTGTGAATTAACACTTCTTGCATTAATTTCATGCAAATTCAAACTCTTTATAAAAGAATAGTCTTTTCCCGGTGCCAGTATATCTTTAAAAAACAACAAAAATGGATGAATTTTAACACGTTCATGCCGAAAAACGCCCACAACTTTATTTTTAGACTCTATCGAACCCAAAATGAGGTTGGAAAACATTTTATCATAACCGACTACTACTATTCTCATTAGATATTATTATATTTCATTTTGTATTTTTTTAGCACATGAAGAGCAAAGCATATTAGTTTTACCGGCTATAGGAACAACATTTCCGCATTTAGCACATTTCATCGTAACTTTCTGTGCTATTTTAACAAATTTGCCTGCGGCAAAAAATGCCTCAAATTCATCAATAGTTAAACCGAATTTCTTAAGGATTTCTTCCAGTGCAATATGTTCTTCAGGATACATTATTACAAAAGTATTTATTTCACTTAATAATTTATTTTGTTCTTCAAAGCATTTATCACATACATCTCTTTTGTTTGAAGTTTGTAAAAAAAGCGTACCGCATTTTTTACAATTAGCAACATTGGCCATAACATTTATACCCTTGTTCAAAAACTTTTCGATAAAATATTATATTAACTTTATGTAAAAAGCAAGATATATTCACATTATAAGTGTATAATATTGACAAAAAAACATTATAAATAGTATAAGTGTGTTGTATTGTAAAAAAAAATAAAAATTATATACCTGTATTGTAAAATTTTGTATACAATATTGTTACGAGTGTCTAAAAGAACCATTTCGAAGTAAACGACACTAGATTATAAGAGAGATAATTTGGATAACAACTTTAACAGCTTTGATAACCTTGAAACGTCGATTAGAAAGTCTTCTGTTATTCAAGAGAGGATTAATCTTGTTTCTACCCACATGTACAAACAGTTTCTGGAATACCAGCGCTCCACGATGAATGCTGCTGAAACTTTTGTAAAAATAACAGACAACCTGCAGGCGACGGTTGAATATCTAAAACAATCTTTTGCTGCAAGAGGTGTAGCGACTGACAATATATACTATGAATGCGACGAAGCAAAATCCGTCTTGATTTTGCATATTCTGTGGCATACTATCAGCTTTACAACAAGATGGAATAATCAGCCGCAGGCACTGTACCGCGGTGTTGAAATGCCCATGATATCTAACAGAATTATCGCTCTTAAAGGCAATTTCAATGAAATAATTAAAAATGTAAAAGAAGAAGATCAGCTGCATGCCGTGCTGGAGCAGGAAGTTGCTTCGCTATTTATACCGGCCGAAAGAGGACAAAATTGTATTATAAAAATAAATCACCTCGGCAACAAAGAGTTTTATATAAATCACATGGATGCCCCTAGAGAATTCTTGCTTAAGGTTATAGAAACAATCTGCGGCGGCGGCGTATATCACGAAGAGTTAAGACAATAAGAGGTCAGCTATGGCAGACATACAGCAGGCTCTTAACCTTCAAATACAGGGGAAATTTGACGAAGCAGAAAAAATCTATCTTGAATTTCTTGCACAAAATCCAAAACATCCTGATGTATCAAATCTTCTTGGACTTATTTATTTACAAAAACATAATTATTCAGAAGCTCAGAAACAGTTTGAATACGCAACTGACGGTTTTCCATGTGCTGAATATTATCAAAACCTCGGGCTGGCTTTTTACAAACAGGAAATATTTGAAAAAGCAATGCAATGTTTTGAAAAAGCGAGCGAATACGAAGCGAACAATGTTAACCTTTTAAGAAACTTTGCCAAAATGGCCAAAACAGCAGGCCAAACTGATTACGCAATAAAATTTTATCAGAAATCTCTCGAAATAGAACCGCAGGACCCTGTTGGTTGGAATAATACAGGCCTTTTACTCGAACAAAAGCATGATTATAAATCCGCAAAAGAGGCATATATTAAATCATTAAAAATAAAAAAGAACTACGAGGCTCTTCATAATCTCGGTGTTTTACACAGAATGGAGAGAAATTTTCAAGAGTCAGTAAGATGCCTTAATGATGCACTAAAACTAAAGCCCGCAGCAGGACAGACTCTGCTGGCGCTTGGAATGTCTTATTTATCACAAAAAGACTTTAAAAACGGCTACAAATACTACATGACCAAAAAACCGGAAGTACGGGCATTATATAAAAACTACTGGGATGGAACAGAACACAAAGACAAAACACTTCTTGTGTATTACGATTCTGGATTTGGCGATCAGATAATGTTTTGCAGATATCTAAATTTTGTAAAAAACAAATTTAAACATATAAAACTGCTTACACATCCGTCTTTGTTCAAACTGTTTAAGGACAACTTTCCTGATATAGAAATTGTTCTTAATAATGATGGAAATTATGACTATAGCGACAATATAATGTACCTTAACTACCATCTGGGCATTGATTTTTATAATATACCGTATTCAAAAGGTTATTTAAAAGCGGAAAAATCAGATGATGAAAGATTCCACACACCCAAGAAAAAAATAGGTCTATTCTGGCAGGGAAATTACGATGGTTATGCAAACAGAGCAATTGCTCTCAAAGAGCTTGCGCCTCTGCTCGATGTTGAAAATACACAATTTTACGGTTTTGTAAAAGAAGACAAATTAAACCAGATTCAAGCTTTTCCACAAATTATTGATATAGGGAAAGACGTAAAAGACTTTGCGGACACTGCTTCAAAATTAATGAATCTGGATTTGTTCATAACAATCGACACAGCCGCAGCAAATCTTGCAGGTGCATTAGGAGTAAAAACATTTTTGATGCTTCCGTATGCAAGTGAATGGCGCTGGTTTAGTGATACCATAACAACACCATGGTATGACAGCGTAACAATTTTTAAGCAAAAACAGCATTGGGATTGGCCAACTGTTGTAAAAGAAATACAAGAAGAACTTAAAAATTCTGATTGACCACTTGACACTTTAACATGTCCTTAATATTATAATCCTATGCCGAAGTGGCTCAATGGTAGAGCAACGGTTTTGTAAACCGTAGGTTGTAGGTTCGATTCCTATCTTCGGCATTTTCTCCTAGAAGGGAAGCCGGTATATGGTTAAACCATAACCCAAAATGCCTTTGTGGCGCAGGGGTAGCGCACTCCCTTGGTAAGGGAGAGGCCACGGGTTCAAATCCCGTCAAAGGCAAATTTAATAAGGGTAGGTGCCCGAGTGGCTAAAGGGAGCAGACTGTAAATCTGCCGTCTAACGACTACGGTGGTTCGAATCCACCCCTGCCCACCACTTTTAAGACTCCATAAGGAGTCTTTTTTACTGGGGTGGATTCGAAATCAATATTTATACAGCACGCAGAAGCTTCGCTTCTGACTTTGCTTACCTCTATTCAAAACGTGACATTTAGTCACCTTTTGAACAGAGTTCTTCCTGCCCACCACTTTTAAGACTCCATAAGGAGTCTTTTTTACTGGGGTGGATTCGAAATCAATATTTATACAGCACGCAGAAGCTTCGCTTCTGACTTTGCTTACCTCTATTCAAAACGTGACATTTAGTCACCTTTTGAACAGAGTTCTTCCTGCCCACCACTTTTAAGACTCCATAAGGAGTCTTTTTTGTTGGGTGGATTCTCACCGATTCTGATTTTTTCAAAAATCCTCACTGGTTCTTCCCTCCATTGGCTTTAGAGTTATTACAGTTTTTAACTATTTTCACACACAAAACGATAAATTATTATTTTTCTAAATTTTTTAATGCATACTCACAACACTGTATAACTAAATTGTTTAGAGATACTTCTTTATTTTGTGCAACCGTTTGCAATTTTTGCACCAATTCTAATGGCAGTCTAAAAGTTTTGTTTATCATTTCATTTTTTTTAACTTTAAACATTTGGTGCACTCCCTTTTAATATTTTATTAATAATTACCTGAGATTAATACACCTCATATTTGCACATATTTTTATGGTGCAAATTACACTGATATATATTATAGTTTTATTATTAAAAGTGTGGAAGGAAATATTATGAAAAAATTTGTGTCTATTCTATTATCTTTATTGGTATTTTTTTGCCAATTACCTGCATATACGGCTGAAATTGAAGTATTGCCTAACCAAATTGTCCCTATTAGGCTTAATGAAAAATATAATAGTAAAAATGTAACAGAAGGTATGGAAATTGATGCACAAATAGCAAGTGATATAAAAATTCAGAATATTTTAATTTTTAAAGAAGGGGATAAAGCTAAATTAAAAATTATTTCTGTTAAAAAAGCTAAATTTTTAGGTATTCCGGGAGAAATAACGGTGTCTGGCGGTAAAGTATATGACACAAAAGGAATTGAACACAATTTTGAATTCAACCAAATTATAACAGGTGAAGAAAAAACATATCCAAAGGTTTGTTTGACAATTAGTTTATTTTTCTTATGGCCGTTAGCACTATGTGCTTTTATTAAAGGCGGACAGGCTGAATTGCTGCCGTTAAAAACTATAGATGCAAAAATAGTTTCAGGTTTTACTTTTACCTATTAAATAAGGATTTAATATAACAATACTACAATAAACTTTTTTACTTAATTGACACCTTTCAATACAACATATTTTTTTAAAATTTCTTTTTGAAAACTTTCAGGAAGGTTTTCAAACTTCACTACATCAACAAGAAACGGGATATTACTTTCTTGTATTGCAGTTTTTAACTTTGTGATATCACCCGTTCCGACAACGGCAATATCTAAATCACTTCCGTCGTGCGCTGTTCCGTCAACACGGCTTCCGTATGCCCATACCTGCGCATCGGGAATAATTTGTTGAAAAATCTTTTTCAATTCCTTCAGGTATTTTTGCTCCAACATAAGATAAGAATCAGTCATTTTTTATAACCTGTATAAGCCTTTCAGTATCTTTTATAAAATCTTCTACAAGTATTAAAGTTTCTTGTGCAAATTGTTCACCGTAGTCATGTGCGGTAGAATTTCTGTTATCACGGTATTTAAACCAGCGTTCAACATCTTGTTCAGTTAAAAGAGAATGCTTGTTGGCATAGCGGAACAAATCCTTAAATGTCAGCTCATCCACTGCTCTTTTAGAGGCAAAATAAGGCGTGAGTTTTTTTCTCAAAAGCTTTGCGCTTTGTTCAATAGTCATTTCAAAACCTTTTACAAGAGAGTTTCTGTACATTTCATAATCAATGGAACCATATTCAGCCTGTTTTAAAAGCTCATATGACTTTTTAAGAGTTTCAAGACATTTATGCAGATATTCAGTATTTATTTCACTCATACCTTTACCTCAAATTTTCTACATATTAACATAAATCTGTACAACTTAACATCTTAAACCGCACAAAAAGACCGGAATAATATCCGGTCTTTTTATTTGTTTAAATTATTATTTACCTTCTTTTGAATACGGGCTGTTTTTAAATCTCCAATATGTATCTAAATACATTTTAGATTTGTAATCCCCCTCAGGCATATTAGCATATCTTGCTGTTTCTTCATCAGCAATAGCGGGATAAAGTTTAGACATCATAAATCTATAAGATTCTACATCTCCTTTTGTAGCGTTTTGTGCCGGAGAATTTAGTTTTTGAAGGTTTACACCGTATTTTGCAATAACCGCAAGATATTCTTTTTCTTTTTTATCATCAATATTAACAACTATGCCGTCTTTAGTTTGTTGCATATTGTTAATATCAGTAAATTTTGCTGTTTCCTGTCCGATTGCACGCATTTTTGCATAAGCATCAGCACCTTGCATTTGAGAAAACGGGATTAAATAAGTACCTTTAAAGCTTACCTGACCTATTGTCATAAGCCCTCCCTTTCGTTGTATATATAACTGTTTGTTTATAAAACATCAAAACAAAAAATTTTGCTATTTTATAAACAATATTAACATTTTTAATATACTTCGTATTTCTATTTACTTACATTAGTTGAAATGGTTGTTTTTTCGCGTAAATAAATCTTTTAATTCAATATTAAAATAATCGGCAATTAAAGTTAATTTATCAATTGTTATATTAATCTTACCCTTTTCCAGTTTAAAAATATATGAATTATCAAACCCCAGAGCCAAAGATAATTCTTCTCTTTTAATATTATTATGAGTACGCAAGGCCAAAAGATTTTTGGCTAATAATTCTCTGTTTAATAATTTTTTAAAAATATTTCTTATACGTCATCATATACACAATATTAGGTGAAAATCTTTGACAATCCTTATTTTTGATTTTATTTAAAGGATTAGAACAATGTTTAATCTCAAAATAGAATTTATCTCCTGGAGTTACAGAATATGTACTTTGAAAAACAGTGTTAATTCCAAGAGCCGTATTTTTGGATTTAAAGTCCCGCTGCAGCGCGAAAGCCGGATGCAAAGAAAAATCCATTTTTTTTAAAGGAATGTTGAGTTTAACAGGCGATATTTCTAAAGTAAATTTTTTAACTCGTTCTGATAAAGTAAATATGGCTCTTGTCCAGCTGCTAAAATTAGAATGTTTCTGCCATCTAAAATCATCCGTCACCAGACCTTGAAAACAACCATCTTTATCAGCATTAACAGATGCTCCTAAAAAAGTATTAAAGTAGTTTTTTTCAGATTTCACACCTATATTTACGCCTCTATAAAAATCAAAAGATTTTTTAGACGCACCGGTTATACCTATTTCTGTATAGATATCAAAAGGAAGCTTAGAAAAAATTTGCGCCTTCAAACCGTTTGTATGTGAAGCAAATGCAATCAAGGCTGCTAATGTAACGTTTTTTACATTCATAATTTGTGAAACTGATTTTTGTGGTAACTTATATTATCACAAATCAATAAACTTTTCTAACAAAAAGCAGGTCATCAAAGTAATAAAAATAGATAATATTTATTATGTAGTTTTTATTTAGTTGCGTTGTTTTTTAAACTTGAGCAGAAGCGAAGTTCAAAGAGTATATTATTTTTTTATACCTGATACTCCGTTTTAACATTAACTAATCCTCACCACAGGCTCGCGAACTCGCTTCGCTCAGACACACTCGCCCTGCCAATGTTCGGATAAGTTTTTGTATAAAACTGCGTAA
>CALVAT010000031.1 GCA_944325565.1 Candidatus Gastranaerophilales bacterium | reverse complement strand
AACTTATATATTCGTCCTCAACATCCGGTACTACAACACGTGCGTAAAGATTTGTTATTCCCATTTTCTTAAGTTCGTTTTCAAGATGGCTATATAAAAGCTTGCCGATTCCCTGTTTTTTGTAATCCTTATCGATATAAACACTTAATTCAACGGAAAATTTGTACGCCTCACGCTCCCCAAATGCACTTGCATAGGCATAACCAACGATTTTGTTATCAATAACCGCAATATAGTAGGGGTATTTTTCAGATATAGTTTCAATTCTTTGTTTGAATTCTGATATATCCGGCACTTTATATTCAAACGAAATTGCCGTATTTAAAACATAATACTCGTAAATACTTAAAATAGCATCCGTATCATCAACAGATGCCGGCCTAATTTCAGCCCCCTGCATACCCGCCTCCTGTTTTAATTCTAGTATTATAACAGCATCATATAAATCTTGACACGTTCTTAATATACCGATAAAATCAACCTATGAAAACTAACATACTAGATTCAAATATACAAAAGCTCAGCCGCAAATTTCAAAAAGAATTTTATGAAAAAGTTTACCCCAAAATGAACACAAATTCTTTTGAATCAACACGTATTATTTGTTTGATATTGATCTTTATTGCTGCGGCATTTTTTATTTATATGCTTGTTATTAGTTTTGCCCAAAGAGAATTTCTCTTTATATTGATAATAGGATTAGCGCTAATAAGTTCATTATACAAGCTTTTATACCAAATTTATAAATCAAAAATTAAAAAAGCTTACTATAAAGATATTATTGAAATTACCGGTTTAGGCTGGCAACAGGGAACACAAAAAAGCATTGACGCACAAATTAATAACAGCAAACTCTTTATGCATGCAAGCCATATAAAAGAAGATGATGTTATTTCCGGTACTTATCAAAACGTAGAATTAAAAATATCAGATGCCTCCATTATTGATGCGGGATATAAACATGGCAACAGTAGTGAAAAGCATACTCCAACAACCATGTTTAAGGGTGTATTTGTGTATTTTGATTCCAACAAAAAAATAGGAAGCACGACTTTAATAAAACCCAAAATTGATTTATCCTTTATGAATAAAGGCTGGATGTATTTTATCCTTCTGTTTTGGGCACTATTTGGTGCATTGATTTTATTCGGAAACATAGCTTATTCAATTAAAACAGGCAAACTTCCTGATTTTACAATATTACTTATAGGATTTGCATTTTTTGCAGGATTCGGATACTGGTTTGTAGAATCCTCAATTCTGAGAGAATTAAGACACTTAAAAGATCTAGAAAAAGTTAACCTTGAATCTACGGAACTTTCAAAAAACTATCAAGCATTTTCTTACGATCAGGTGGAAGCACGCTATCTTTTGACAACATCCTTTATTGACAGATTTTTATCTGTAGGCAAGGCCTTTAATTCAAAATCTTTGCGATGCGCTTTTGTGGGGAATAAGATTATTCTTGCTATACCTTCTTTTAAAGACTCTTTTGAAATAGGTAGTCTATTTTTCCCGTTGTCTAATCCAAAAGCAATTCGCTCATTTTTCAACCAGATAGCCTCGATACTATATCTTGTTGAATACTTTAAACTTGATGAAAAAACAAATATATAAACAATAAGGAACATAAAATAAATGAATATAAAAGACTTAAACATAACACTCAGCGGTATTGATGAAAACGGTAAAGAAAAAGAGTATAAAATTGCGGACTTAGCGGGAAAAACAACCATTCTATACTTTTATCCCAAAGACAACACGTCAGGCTGCACACAGGAAGCCTGTGACTTTAGAGAAAATAAAAACAGGTGGTCTGCAAAAGCGCAGGTTATTGGAGTAAGCCCTGACAGTATAAAAAGCCACCTTTCTTTTAAGGAGAAACAGGGACTAAACTTTATACTGCTTTCTGACCCCGAACATATATTGTCAGAAGCCTTTGGCGCGTGGGGTGAAAAATCAATGTACGGTAAAAAATATATGGGGATAATTCGTTCAACTTTTCTTATCAACGAACAGGGTGAAGTTGTACAAGAATGGAGAAAAGTTAAAGTAAAAGGTCACGTTGAAGAAGTTCTTTCTGTATTGTAAGGATAAAATAATGACGACAAAATTCAAACACCTAAAAACCGGTAATACTTATGAAATGATAAGAGATGACGTAAAAAACTGTACCAATGCAAATGATGGACAGACAATGGTGTTATACAAGCGTGACGGATTTCCTGACTTAATTTTTGTCAGAGAAAAGGAAGAGTTTTATCAAAAATTTGAAGAAATTAAGTAAGACTTTTTATCGGCTTACAGGGGTTGCCAACATCAACACAGTTTGACGGGATATCTTTTGCAACAACGCTTCCCGCTCCTATAACAACATTATCGCCTATGCTCACCCCCGGCAGAATTGTTACACTTCCGCCAATCCAAACATCATTGCCTATCGTAACTGGTTCTGCCCACTCGTTAAATGTTAAACGTTCTTTTGCATCAATCGGATGGCAGGCTGTATAAATTCCGACATTCGGGCCGATGAATACATTATCACCTATTTTTACTTTAGCAGGGTCAAGCACCAGAAAATTATGGTTAGCATAAAAATTGTCCCCGACTTCTATATTGTATCCGTAATCACACTGAAAAGGAGATTCTACCCATAGATTTTTACCTGCTTTGCCCAGAATTTTTCTCAATAAATTTTCTCTTTCTTCTCTTTTAGAAGGTTTTAGCATATTAAAATCATAGGTCATATCTTTTGCCTTTATACGCTCAGCAGCAAGGGTTTCATCCGGTGCATAGTAAATTTCTCCCGCGAGCATCTTTTCTTTTTCAGTCAGCATAAGTCATCTCCGTAATATTATGTGATACTATATATTAGTTAACACAAACGCTTTGTTAACTCAAAAAAGTAAATCTTGGTAATATTTTGTTTTATAATCAGTTTTATAGAGCTCAGATAAAAAGAAGGCAAATAATGGAAAAAACAGTATCAAAAGAAAAATCATGGAGAGAATGGCACTTAGCCGAAGAACTTCAATATGTATTAGAAAGAAGCAAAAACGTTATAATCCCCAAAAAACGTGATGAGCTTATAGAACTCTCGCTGGGCAGTAAAGATAACGTCACTTACGATGTTGCATACGATGTTCCCAATATGGGTAGTATTGTTGAAGCGCATGTTACAAGATGCAAAAACGGTATAGCAATTAACTACCCCGACCCTTATATGAGAAGACGCGACCCTAATTGCATGGTTGTTAACAATATAGCAAATACCGATAAAATAACCTTTGAAGAAAGGTTCAAAAAAGGTTTTGATTCATTAAGAAAAGAGACATTAGACTGGCTCAGCCATAACGACCTTATACTTGTTCCTTTTATGGCCGGCGGTACAAAATATGGATATCCGGCCTTAATGATTGCACCTAAAAATGCAGCCTTCTTTGCAGTAAGTATTTATGACCTTCAAGGCATGATTCCTTACGACAAACTGGAAAAAGACTTTGAGCCCAAGGCTATTATATACGTTGCTCCACCTTTCAGACATTCTCATTTTGAAGGCAAACAGGTTGTTGTACATAACCAGCAAGATAATATCCATGAAGTATTTTCATACAACCTGTATCCAGGGCCGAGTGCCAAAAAAGGTGTATACGGCGTTTTGCTCGCGCTGGGATTAAAAGAAGATTTTGTGACCGTTCACGCTTCAACTGTAAATATAACAACGCCTTATGACAACGATATAAGCATTCTTCATGAGGGCGCATCCGGCAGCGGAAAAAGCGAAATGCTTGAATACGCACACAGAGAAGAAGACGGTAGATTGCGGCTTGGCAGAAATGTAGTAACAGGTGAAGAAAAATATCTTGCACTACCGCAGGGGTGTAAACTTCAGCCTGTAACAGACGATATGGCTCTTTGCCATCCAAGCTTTAGAAGAAACAACGGAAAACTATGTGTTGTTGATGCAGAACGCTCATGGTTTGTAAGGATAGACCATATAAAAGGATACGGAACAGATCCGAATCTTGAATTTGTTACAACAAACCCGAAAGAGCCATTGATATTCTTTAACCTTGAGGCACATCCGAATGCAACATGCCTGATATGGGAACATGAAGAAGATACTCCCGGAAAAAAATGCCCTAACCCGCGAATAATCATACCGCGTGAACAAATTAAAAATATACAGGACGGCCCTATTGAAATAGACTACAGAAGCTTTGGCCTAAGGACTCCACCGTGTACAAAAGAACAACCATCTTACGGAATATTTGGGCTGCTGCACATATTGCCTCCGGCCCTTGCATGGCTCTGGAGACTTGTCGCACCCAGAGGTTACGGAAACCCGAGTATCACCAGCACCGGCAAAGACTTATTTAAACTGGAAAGCGAAGGGGTCGGTTCCTTCTGGCCGTTTGCAACAGGTAAAAGAGTAGATTTTGCGAATATATTGCTTGAACAGTTTATGAACACAACAAAAACAAGAAACATTCTTATACCTAACCAGCACGTAGGCGCATGGGAAGTAGGATTTATGGCTGAATGGGTAATCAGAGAATATCTCGCAAGACGCGGACAGGCATCTTTTAAAAAGTTGAACTTAAAGCCCGCACGTCACCCTCTGGGCGGCTACATACCTGAAAATATTCATATAGAAGGTACGCCGATATCAAGAAAATTCTTTGATGTGTCTAAACAGGCACAGATTGAACAGGAAGGCTATGATAAGGGTGCAAAAATGCTCGAAGACTTCTTTAAAGAAGAACTCAAATTATACTTAAAATCAGATTTACACCCGCTTGGAAAAGCAATCATTCTCTGCTGTATGGACAACGGCACGGTAGAAGATTATGAAAAACTAATTCCCGGTACATACTAAATAAAAAAGACCTCTAATAATTAGAGGTCTTTTTATTTGAATATTTGATAAATTAAACAGACAATGTTTTTTCTTTGATTTCATCAAGATATTTTGTGGCAAAACAGCCGGCAATAGCACCGTCTGCAGCAGCAGTTATAACCTGTCTTAGCGGTGTATTTCTAACATCACCTATAGCATAAACCCCCTTAACAGATGTCTGCATATATTCATCAGTTATTATAAAACCGGATTCATCCTGCTTTAGCTGTGCATTAATATATTCAACATTCGGTGCAAAACCAATGTAAGGGAACACTCCGTCAACATTAAGCTCCGTTTCTTCTCCGGTTTTAACATTTTTTACAACAAATGATTCCACACAGTCATTGCCTTTTATTTCCACAGGTACAGTGTCATAGATAAATTCAACTTTGTCATTATTAAATGCACGCTGCTGAACGATTTTGTCAGCTCTTAAGGTATCTCGTCTGTGGATAATATAGACTTTTTGTGCAAATTTAGTTAAATAGCAGCCCTCTTCAACAGCAGCATTGCCCCCGCCAACAACAGCGACAACCTTGTCTTTATAAAAAGCGCCATCACATACTGCACAGTAGCTTACACCGCGGCCAGCGAATTCTTTTTCACCTTTAATGCCGAGTTTTTTAGCCTGAGCACCTGTTGCGATGATTACTGTTTTAGTTTCAATAACAGCTTCTTTAGTTTCAATAATCTTTGTATCAGCAATGAGGTTTATTTTTTCAATTTCCTGCATAGGATATTTGTCGATATTGAACATATCGGCATGCTCTTCAAACTTTTCCATCATGTCGTATCCGCCGATTTTACCTAAAGCCGGATAGTTTTCCAGTTCAAGATAATTTGAGGGCTGACCGCCGAACATTGAAATATCGATAACAGCTGTTTTAGCCTCTCCCCGTGCTGCATAAATCGCAGCAGACAAACCGGCAGGGCCTCCGCCTAATATAACAACATCGTATTGTAAAAGTTTTTTCTCACTCATTTGTTCATACTCTCTCTCAATTTAAATTAATAACTGTTTGCTTTTGAATACAACAGGTCTAATATGTCCATGCCGCTTAATTTTTCGGCGCTGATATTGTAAATAACGATATCTGTGCTGACTTTATCCCCGTTTTTATATTTTTCTATAACTATTTTATCAGTTCCATGAAAATTTTCACCACTCAATGTTAAAGTAGGTGTTTCAATCATTTTAGCATTATTCCCCTCTGTAACATGCGTAAATGTTATCTGATTTCCTTTTACGTCCTCAACGGTTACGGAAGCTTCTGCTCCCGATACAGGGTTTGCTAATGTAATGACGTCACCTTGCTTAGATAAGTTCCAAAAATCAGTTGTAACTTCATTAAATATTTTTTTGTTGTTGCTGTATGTCATTGTGGATTTTATCTTCCACGTGCCGAAGAATCCTTTTGGGACCTGATTAGATAAAGACACTCCAGCTTTTAAAAGCATGCCTTCAGCCTGAGCCGGAGCGTACGGTGTAATGAGTATGAATATTAAAAATATCAACAGCAAATTTTTCATAATTTATATATAAGAATGATTAAAAATATTTCAATATTTTTATGTTATTCTTTGTTTATGGAAAAGATTTTTTCAATCACCGTAAATAACTTAGATGAAACCGATATTCTGGCAATGAAATTTTCAAATGCGATTAGAAAACACGGTGCATTTGTTTGTCTGTACGGTGATATCGGTGCCGGAAAAACTGCATTTACAAAGCTTGTCGCAAAACACCTTAACGTTAAAGAAAAGGTCACAAGCCCCAGTTTTGTAATCATTAACGAATATTTATCAGGTGACTTGCCGGTTTATCATTTTGATTTGTACAGGCTCGAAAATGAAGGTGTAAAAACAATCATTGATGAACTTACAGAATATACAAAACCCGACGTACTAACAATGGTTGAATGGGCAGAGTTTTCAGATTTTGAACTTCCTTTTGACAGAATAGAAATAAAAATTGAATACATAGATGAAAACACAAGAAAATTTGATTTTTATGCATTGGGCGAAGAATATAAAAAGACACTGGAAGGACTTAAACAGTGAAAATTCTTACATTTGACACAAGTCTTGATAAAACATATGTAACGTTGTCCGATAACAGCGTGTTTCTTGCAGATGAAATAATAGAAAATCATAATGAAAAATATCATTCGGCATTTTTAATTCCGACAATTGTTTCTATACTCAAAAATAATAAACTTACAATGCAAGATATCGATGTAATAGGTACTAATATAGGCCCTGGAAGCTTTACAGGAATCAGAGCATGCGTAACTGTAGCCAGAGTTATGGCACAACAGCTCAATATTCCTCTTGTAGGTGTTAGCTCGTTAGAAATTTTATCCAAAATAAATAATTCGCAAAATAAAACAATAGTAGTTCTGGACGCACGCAAGCAACAGTTTTATACAGCTTCATATAAAAGTGGTCAGGAAATTCAAGAACCCAAATTAATCTCTAAAGAGGAATTATTAAAAATAGATTTTGAAAATACAAAGGTTATATCTGATGAGGTTTCTCACGATGTATTGAAGGAAATTTCCGTGGACACATCTATATACACCAGAATTAATGCAGACTTAGGAAAATATTTAAACGCTCTGGTCACAGATAAGATATTAAGTGCCCAAAACGACGAATATATATGGGCAAAGCTAAAACCACTGTATTTACAGGCACCGCCGGTAACAATTTCTGCAAAAAATAAACATTAATACGCCTAGTATAAATATATGATTACAAATTCTGCATATTATTATTTAATAATAAATAATAATGTTAGATTCGGAGATTAGATTAGTATGGATTTTACATCGCTGATTGGCGTATTTTTCGGGATAGTGTGTATCTTAATAGGACAGGCTTTAGAAGGCGGTAATATAGGACAGCTTTTGCAAATTACAGCTGCATTTATCGTATTCGGCGGTACAGGCGGTGCTGTAATTCTAAGTTTTTCTGTTGAAGATTTAAAAACAGCACTTGTACTATTAAAAGACGTTTTCTTTGGAGAAAAAATTAACTTTGATGATTTAATCGCAGAAATCATAAAATTTGCAACAAAAGCAAGAAGAGAGGGAGCTATATCGCTGGAGAAAGAGGCCAGAACCGCTTCAGACAGCCTTATGGTACTGGGGCTGGAAGCAGTTGCTGACGGTACAGATCCAGCCCTTGTAAGACAGATGATGGAAACTCAAGTTTCTCTGCTTGAAGACAAAGTTGCAAGCGGTGCCAAGGTATGGGAATCTGCAGGTGGATTTTCACCGACAATCGGTATCATCGGTGCTGTTTTAGGTTTGATTCAGGTAATGCAAAACCTCTCTGATCCATCCAAGCTCGGTGCTGGTATTGCTGTTGCCTTCGTTGCTACAGTTTATGGTGTAGGTGCAGCTAACCTGATACTCATTCCATTTTCCACAAAATTAAAAACAAAGTTTAAAAAAGTATTCTTGAAAAAAGAAATGATTATAGAAGGCATACTGTCCATTCAGGCAGGTGAATCTCCTGCGCTGATTGAAAGAAAACTGCAGGCTTATATACTCGACAGCCACATGAGAGAAGAAGTATAAAACAATGGCAAGAAAAAAGAAACCTGAAGATCACGAAAATTTAGAGCGCTGGCTAGTTTCTTATGCGGATTTTATGACGCTGCTTTTTGCAACGTTTGTTGTTTTGTACGCATTATCACAAATAAATGTCAACGAATTCAAAAAGATTGAAGAATCAATAAGAAAAGCATTTTCTGTTCAATCGATTCTTGATGGAGGAAGCGGAGTAATTACATCAGGAAAAACAATGATTGATGCACAAGCAGCAGATTCTGTTATAGACTCTCTGATGATGGAATTTATAAGCCAGAAATATGAACAGGAATCTTATGAACAAATAAAAAAAGAGGTGGAGAACCTTAACAAATCTGGAGAGCTGAGCGGAGTAACGGCCAAAATAGATGAAAGAGGACTTGTTATAGTTGTTTCTGATAAAGATCTACTATTTAAATCCGGTTCTGCAGAGCTAACACCTGAGGCAAAAAATATCTTAGAAAAAGTCGGCAAACTGATAGTAGAAAAATTTGCAATGCATATAATAAAAGTTGAAGGTCACACAGATAATATTCCTATTTCTGGCGGAAAATATCCCTCTAACTGGGAGTTATCATCAGCTAGAGCATCTGCCATAGTAAGATTTTTGATTGACCGTTTTAAAATTTTACCAAATCTTATGGCTGCAGTTGGTTATGCAGAAACAAGACCTGCTGAAAAAGGTACAGATGCTTCTGCATTAGCTAAAAACAGAAGAGTTGAAATTGTAGTACAGAGGAATCAATTTAAAAACCTCGATCACTACCAGAATTTATATCTAAAAATGGACAAAATGGAACAACAAAGAAGACGTAACGAACAAATAAGAATTATAAAAGAAATCGATAACAGAGAATTTGAATCACTTGGAGAAGATGTAAGAAATAACACTCTGCTCGAGACAACGGGTACTTCTTTCCTCGAAGAATCCAAAAGACTGCAAGAGTTATCAACGCCAGATTAATTTTTGAATTTTCATGTTTGTCATATAATATGTATAAAGTCTGGTAATAAAAAGCAGAAAAGGGATAACTTATTGCAAAATATAAAACTTACTAGATATATAATAATATCCCTGATTTTGGGTATAATAGTCGGAATATTGTTTCCTGCGTTCGCAGTAAAATTATCACCGCTGGCCATGATGTTTTTAAACATGGTCAAAATGATTATAGCACCACTATTATTTGCAACTCTAGTCATTGGAATAGCGGGTCATGGTGATATAAAAAGCCTCGGTAAAATTGGTATCAAAACAATAATATACTTTGAAGTTGTCACAATAGCTGCTCTGGTAATCGGTTTAGGAGTGGGACATATTACTCAACCGGGGGCCGGAATAGATAATTTAACAACAAATGTTTCTTCAACATATATGGACGCAGTCACAGCAATGGGGCACACTACACATTCTTCCTTAAGGGATCTTGTTGTAAATATATTTCCCTCCAGTGTTGTTAAATCTATGGCAGAGGGAAATCTACTTCAAATAGTAGTATTCAGCCTATTCTTTGCTCTTGCAATATGCGCTGTCGGTCAAAAAGCAAAACCAATGATGGATTTGCTAAATTCTCTATCTGAAATAATGTTTAAATTTACGGAATATGTAATGTGGTTTGCACCGGTCGGTGTTTTTGCAGCAATAGCAAGCACTATAGGCAGCAGCGGCATAGGTATATTGAAAAATTATGTAAAAATAGTATTCTCACTGTATTTTGCACTCATTGTCTTTTTAATATTCATAATTGTTTTTGTATGCAAAATCGTAAAAATTCCTGTAATGGGGTTAATAAGAGTACTAAAAGACCCAGCTTTGCTTGCTTTTTCAACAGCAAGCTCAGAAGCGGCACTCCCTAAAGCAATGGAACAGATGGAAAAATTCGGTGTACCCAAAAACATAGTCGGATTTGTTATGCCAACAGGATACACATTTAATCTTGACGGCAGCACTTTGTATCTATCAATGGCTGTATTATTCGCCACTCAGCTTGTCGGGATTGACCTTTCGCTGCAGCATCAATTGATAATAATGCTGGCTCTTATGTTCACAAGTAAGGGCGTTGCAGGAGTGCCAAGAGCAGCACTTGTGGTTCTGGCTGGTACTTTATCAAGTTTAAATTACCCTTTGATTGGTGTTGCTATTCTTCTTGGTATAGATCAGATACTTGATATGGGTAGAACAACAGTAAACCTTGTCGGAAACTGTATCGCTACAATATTCATTGCCAGATGGGAAAATGAATTTGATTACGCAAAAATGCGAGAATATATAAAATCAAAAGATATATAATTTTCTCTGTTTGTTATATAATAAACAGGTGAAGACAAATGTGATTGGTGGGTCGTATGCTTCAAATTTTCAAAACACAGGAAGATAAAACCTTAAAAGAACTTACGATTGAGGAATTTGAACGCGGCTCCTGGTTTAATCTTATAAAGCCAACTGCTGATGAGATTAAAGATGTTGCTAATGCATTGAATATAGAAGCTGATTTTCTTAGAGATTCTCTGGACTCTGAAGAAAGATCACGTATAGAGCTTGATGACGACAAACTTTTAATAATCACTAACGTCCCAATAATGGAAGATGAAAACAGCTTTGATACACTTCCTCTGGGTGTTATTATGACGCCGGATAATATTGTTACTGTATCTTTGAAAGAAAACAGAATCATATCATTCTTTAATCAAGATACCTCCAAGCTTTTTAATACAGCTGACAGAACAAGATTTTTATTCCAGATTTTGTTTAGATCAACAAAATTTTATTTAAGATATTTAGAACACATCAATCGTCATACAGATAAGATAGAAATAGATTTAAAAAGAACAATGAAAAATAAAGCATTGTTCCAGCTCCTCGATGTGCAAAAATCACTCGTTTATTTTACAACTGCCCTCAAAGACAACGGAAGGGTACTGGAAAAATTAAGTCGTTTCAAAAAATTTCCGGGTTTTTCAAACTTCATGGAATATAATGAAGAAATCGAAGACCTGATGGAAGATGTTATCATTGAAAATAAACAGGCTGTTGAAATGGTAGAAATGCACAGAAACATTCTTGAAAGCATGATGGACGCTTTCGCTTCTATTATTTCAAATAACTTAAACATTGTTATGAAGTTTTTGACTTCTGTAACAATCATACTGGCGATTCCTACAATGGTTGCCAGCTTCTGGGGAATGAACGTAAATGTACCGATGGCGCACATGCATTATGCGTTTTTGGGAATACTGCTCTTTTCACTTGTACTTGCCGGTATTATAGCGATAATACTTGCTCGTAAAGGATTATTCTAATTAAAATTAAATTTTAAGATATTGTAACAATATCAAATTTTTTAGACCATGATTAGCAAAAATATTTTTGTTTAATCTTAATATAAGTAGTCATATTGTGTTTGTGAGGTATCACTGTGAAGATTCAATCTTTGAATGCAACAAATCCCGTAAAAAAGTCGTCCAGACCTAATTTTTCAGGCCATGTATTAACAAAAGATGCATATGGCAGAGATATTTATAAATTTTTCACTCCTAATGCCAGACCTGGAGTGGAATTAGAATATGTCATAATGACCCATGACAAAGACGGCAACTATAGTATTCATAACAATACAAAACAAAGAGCAAGTATGCCGCGAGGATTTGACAGCCTTGTGTTATATGCTGACGATTTAAACCTCACAAAAGATTCTGTACTTGGTTACAAAATCATTTATCCTGATAAAATATATAAAGACAACAGCATGGCTGGTGATCAAGGATATACCATTGCTACACCGCTCAATAGAACAAATCCATCCAGACCAAAGGTCATGGAACATATTTTTGTTGATTCTTTTAACGTAAAAAATCAAAAAGGGCTCCATACCAAAAGAAACCACTTTAATGTTCTCGGCGGGACAATAAATTCTGTTAATGAAAAAATTCCTGAATTAGCTGAATCAGGATTCACTGATGTATTAGGCAATCCAATAACAGGACAGGATAATAAATCAAGCCAGGGGTACTGGACAACAAACCCGTATCAGGTTACAAATAACCTTGGTGACTTAAAAGATTTAAAAAATCTGCTTTTAAATGCATTTCGTCATGACATAAGATGGACAATGGACGGAGCTTTTGTTAATGAAGGCGTAGAGGGTGTACACATAAAAGATATCATGAACTGGCAATATGACAGCCCGTTTGTTCATTTCTTTGAAACAAAAGATATTGACAACATTGCACCTAGATTCGGTGTGTTATCTAAAAATCCGGCAGTAAATGAACATACACACATACAAATCATTAACGGGCCGTACAAAATAGTATTTGAAAAATCAGGCGACAAATACATTGAAAAAGAAATAAAAAAATCTTCTGTTGATCCAACAAAACCGACCTACATCCAGTTATTTGACGATAGATTAGCATCAGAAAGACAGATGTCGGGAGATTTCATATTTGATGTATACGATAATAAAGATACAGGCGACAACCACGAAATAGCAAACTACAGAGATTCTGTACAGGCATATCACGCAAGAGTAACCCCAAGAGAAGTCGCTGATAATTTCGCTAAATATAAAGAAGCAAAACGCTATAATAAAGATATAGAATTTAAAAATTCCTTAACAAGATGGAAAGGCTTCGAATTTGTCGAATCAAATAAAGACGGCGGGATATCATTATGGGTAGGCAACAGTGATATCTCCAAAAAACGCTTTATTATGCCGGAATCCTCACTATACTCACAAAACCTGTCCGAAAATGAAAAAGAGCTTGTGAAGGTAGCACCGTACCAAGTTCAAGATGACACTGTACAAATTGGTAAATTCTGGACAGAAGAAGTAGAAAAATTGCTCACGGAAAATATAGCAAGAGAAATCGGAGATAAAGTTACAGACGAAATGTCTTATGAACAGGCTATAAACGCTCTTGTTGAAGAGAAAAAGCTTCCTGAAAGCGCAAAAATGATATTAGAAAAACAAGACGGCGTATCACCTTTGCAAAATATTCTTTCAGAAGATATTTTCTCCTCCGAAAGAAATTACCATCTTAAACCAGTAAAAATGCCGGCAACAATTGAAGATGGAATGATGTCTTATCCTTTAGAGGCCATAGAATTTTCTCCGGATCTGGTAAGTGTATTTGCATACCCGTACATCAAAAATCTTGCCGTAACAGAAGATACAATAGGTAAGTCACGTTTTGATTTGTATCAAATGGGCGACGAGTATTACAATAAAATGCCTGAAAAATACAGAAGCACCTATAAAGAAGCAGATAAATTATTTGCTGAAGAATATTCTCATGAAGCTGTAAAAATACTTAAAAAACTAGAACCAAATTTAAAAGAAAAATTACTGGATGAAAACAATCAATTAACAAAAGAAGGTAAAGAAATTTATTCTTTAATTGCGTCAGACATTGTTAAATTTTTAACAATTTCAGCTCTTGCACCCGAGGTTGAACCTCAGTACAAAGACAATATGCTTTCTTATGATACAAAAGAGTTAAATAAAATTGATTTAAACTCATTAAATTTGCAATATGAAGTATCGCCGCAGGCAACAGCAGAAAGATTGCTAGAAAAAATAAGAAAAGGAATAAAAGATATACCTCAGGATAAAAAGGATGTCTTCTTATCAAGCCTTCAGGAAAGACTAGAGCACATAAATTCAGACAGCTTTAATGTTGCAAAACTGATAATCGAAAAAACAGAAGCTGGTCTAAACTGGCGTATAGACGCATCAAAAGATGTAGGATACGTTGATTATGATGATGTTGAAGACGGAACTTTAAACAAAGAGCATAACGTTAAAGAAATTGAAAAATTCTGGAACAGATTTAACAGCGGAGTTAATGCTTACAATCCGAATGCATTTAAAATTCTTGAGCTCACAGATCTGGGGGCAGGTGTAGTATCAGGATATACAAGCCGAACTTTAGCTGATACGACATCTGAGTATGAATTTTTGTATTCTACAATTCCAGCCTTCTTCGGTCAAAATGATACAGGAGAACATATTGACGACTTGGTTTCAACTATGCAGGAGAAACTTTATACACACCCCAAGCAAGGTGGAAATGGTGACACGGAGCTAGGTTTCTTTGATACAGGGACACTGGATTTGATAAATTACGCACACAGGTTCGTAGGCAACCACGATAAACCAAGAATCCTGCATTTAATGGCTACGAATGTCGAAAGAATCGGGAAAAAGGATAAAAAATCAGAACGAAATTATGAATCAAGAGATGTCATAAGGAACAGAGGATTTGAAAATTCCTCAGAATTTAAACATCTCAGCCATGTATTACAAAATGCAATGATAGAGGCAAACAATAATCTGTCAAACGGAATTTATCACATAAACGGACAAGAAAAACAATATGACGGAGAAAAATACGGCTCCAGAAGTTTTGATTTTAATATAGATGACATCATAAGAGAAGCTGCAGAAATCAATACTGACTTCAAAAATTTTGTAAATGACAGAAATAACGAAGATACAGTGAACAGATTAAAAGCTGATATTTTACATGAAATTTTAAGACCTGCTCTTGTAAAAGGACGAGCAATATGGTTTATGATGAATGCAGTTCCTGGTATGCCAACAAATTATGCAGGTGATGAACTCGGCATGACCGGCTGGGAATATTTTGCTAAAAACGAAGAACAAGAAAACAGAAACGCATTAAGATGGGATAGATTGAACAACCCTAATTATGCATTTTTAAAAGAATACAAAAAGCAAATAGATGACATAACAAGAATAAGAAAAAAAGAAGCAGCCTCTGCACTTGTTAATGGTTCAACAAGAAGGATTGCTGATCAGCCAATTAAAGATAACAGACCTGCTCTCACATTGTACAGATATAATGACAAAACAGATGCAATATGTATTTTGCACAATACCGGTTTTGGCAAAGATCCTCAACAGTATCCACCTGGAGAAATATTTATCAACAGGATAGATTTGACAGGTCTGCCAAATGGTTTGGAAACCGGTACAATCTATGTAAATGCACTACATCCAGAAGAAAAATTTAAAGTAACAAACCAGTATGAAATTAAAAAAGTCAATGATAACAATACTGACCAAATTGAAGGAAATATAAACATTGGTAATGCAGGTCTTATTCTTTTAAGAGAAAAAGACTTCAAAGGTAAAAAACTTTCATTTAAAGGGAATATAGAAAACCCAAATGTAAAACTTGCCAATACAAAATATAATTTTTCATATATGAAAAAATAATGCAAAGATAAACAATTGCGCAAGAAATAATTTTAAGTTATTATAATATAGCCGTGCTCCACGGGGACTTGGCGGATCTCTTGACCCGAACGCTTACGCGGGGTGCAGAGCCTGCTGTGAGGCTTATGGAGAAAGGCGTAATTTTATATTTATTTATGATTGCTCAAAATTTTTCGGCGAAAGCAGTCGAACCGTGTCAGATCAGGAATGAAGCAGCACTAAGATTCAACTTTCGGGTGAAGAACTTTTGAGAGGGAGATAAATATAAAGTGAAACTTTTTTGCATATGTCGATAGGCAGAGGCACGGCTTTTATTTATAATCGTTAGAAAAATTTCTTAAGTTTATATTTAAGAAATTTTTTTTATTAAGAAAAAATTTAATATTAAGTTTGTAAAAAAATTTTTTACCCTCTTGTATTAGGGGGCATGGTCAATTGTAAAACTTATTTTACAAAATAGATATTGTTTCTAAAAATTTATCCTAGTATTATTAATTCAATGGAAATTGAGAAAGAGGTGATGGCTGATTTCCGGGGATTATTAAATCGAGGAAAATTTGAAAAAGATTCTTAATTTATTAGGAAGAAAAAAGCAAATCAATAGTCAAAATTAAAAAGGTTTTTACGGCTACTAGCATTGGGGATTGTTAAAAAATAATATGGGAAGAGAAAAAGATTAAAAGTTCTGTTATTAAAACAGAACTTTTTTCAATTATAGTATTTAAAAAATTTTTTCTTGTATTAGAATAATAATATAACTTTAAAAGTTCTGTGTGCAGTATAAAAATTAAAAACCAAACTGCGCCGGAAAAATTGAAAATTTAATAAAATAAAAAGTCGGGATGTAGCAAGGACTCCGTGAGCACGATTGAGTATCGTGCGAATGGAGGGATGCTAAGTCAGAAACGAAGTTTCTGCGTGCAGTATAGAGATTAAACCAAACTGCGCCGGAAAAATTGAAAATTTAATAAATAAAAAATCGGGATGTAGCGCAGTTTGGTAGCGCACCGTGTTCGGGTCGCGGGGGTCGCAAGTTCGAATCTTGTCATCCCGATT
>CALVAT010000030.1 GCA_944325565.1 Candidatus Gastranaerophilales bacterium | reverse complement strand
GCCTTGAACGGACAAGCATTCAGGCAGGCACCGCATTTGATACATTTAGACTGGTCAATGTGGTGCGGGTTGCGTACAGTACCTTCGATTGCGCCGACAGGGCAATTTCTTGCACATTTTGTACAGCCTTTGCAAAGTTCTTCAACAATATGTATTGTTTTCATTGCCTCGCAAACACCTGCAGGACATCTCTTGTCTTTAATGTGAGCGATGTACTCGTCTTTAAAGTATTTTAATGTAGAAAGAACAGGGTTCGGAGCTGTTTTTCCGAGTCCACACAACGAACCGTCTTTTACGGCAACGGCAAGTTCTTCAAGAGTATCAAGGTCTTTCATTTCGCCTTTGCCTTTAACTATTCTTTCTAAGATTTTTAACATATTTTTTGTACCTTCACGGCAGGGAACGCATTTGCCGCAGGATTCGTTCTGGGTAAAGTTCATAAAGAACCTTGCCACCTCAACGATACAGGTGTCTTCGTTCATAACAACAAGACCGCCTGAACCTACCATTGCACCTGCTGCTATAAGGTTGTCGTAATCCATTGGTAAGTCAAGGTGTTCTTCGGTTAAACATCCGCCTGACGGCCCTCCGATTTGTACGGCTTTGAATTTTTTACCGCCGCGGATTCCGCCGCCTATGTCAAAAACGATTTCTCTTAAGGTTGTTCCCATAGGAACTTCAATAAGACCCGTGTTGTTAACTTCGCCCGTAAGTGCGAAAGTTTTTGTACCTTTGGATTTTTCAGTACCCATCGAGCTGAACCAGTCAGCGCCTTTAAGGATAATCGGAGCAACGTTGGCAAGTGTTTCAACGTTGTTAATCAATGTAGGTCTGCCAAACAAACCTTTGTTGGCAGGGAATGGCGGTTTTGGTCTGGGCATACCTCTTTCGCCTTCGATAGATGCGATAAGAGCGGTTTCTTCACCGCAAACAAATGCACCGGCACCTTCTTTGATGTGGATTGTGAAATTAAAATCACTGCCCATAATATTATTGCCAAGATAACCTCTTTTTTCGGCTTCTGCAATAGCTACTCTCAAACGGTGGATAGCCAGAGGGTATTCGGCTCTTACATAGATATATGCTTCATCCGCACCGATGGCAAAACCTGCAATAGCCATACCTTCTAATAGTTTATGCGGGTCGCCTTCCATAACGCTTCTGTCCATAAATGCGCCAGGGTCGCCTTCGTCACCGTTGCAGACAACATAGCTTTTTCCGCCACGGTTTGCTGCAGTGAATTTCCATTTTAAGCCTGTAGGGAAGCCGCCGCCGCCTCTTCCTCTTAAGCCTGATTTTGTGATTTCATCAATAACCCATTGCGAATCACCTTTTTCAAGAACCTTGTGCAATGCCTGATATGCGCCTACTGAAAGTGCCTCATCCAAAGATTCTGCATTAATTTCGCCGCAGTTAGCAAGAGTTGTTCTTGTTTGTTTTGCGTAGAAGTTGATTTCTTCGTTTTTGAAAACGTGTTCGTTTGTTTTCGGATCAACATAAAGAAGTCTTTCAACTGGTTTGCCGTTTTTGATGTGGCTTTCAACGATTTCTTCGACATCTTCAACGTGAACTTTAACATAAGTGATGTCTAAATCAGGAATTACAACTAATACGCCCTGTTCGCAAAAACCATGGCAGCCAGTGGGAACGATTGTAACCTTATCCTGATGAGTCATCGGTCTGACATCAGCGCCGAGTTCTTTAAATTTTTCTATAACTTTTAATGAGCCGTTGGCAACGCAGCCTGTACCCGCACAAACAAGTACTCTCAAGCCCTGTGCCTTGATTGCTTCTTTAACTTTTTCCTGTTCCGCTTTTATATTTATTAATGTTGCTGTCATACTACTTGCCCTCTTCTTCGTTCATAATGGTAGCGATAACTATTTTTATTGCATCAGCTGTCATTTGCGGGTAAACTTTGCCGTTAACGACAACTACCGGAGCAAGACCGCAAGCACCGAGGCAGCTTACTGTTTCTACAGAGAACAAGCCGTCTTCTGATGTGTAAACTCCGTCTTTTAAGTTCAAGCACTGATAAACAGCGTTTAATACTGGCATTGAGCCTCTAACGTGGCAAGCAGTACCGTCACATACCTTAATTTCGTATTTGCCTTTCGGTTCAAGGCTGAATTGTGCGTAAAATGTGGCAACGCCATATACTGTAGCAGGTGAAAGTCCTTCTATTTTTGTACCGATATATGTCATTGCATCTAACGGTAGATAACGAAAAACTTCCTGTACTTTTTGCAATATTGCAATCAAATTTGACTTTTCATATCCGTAGGCTGACAGGATTTCATCAACTTTGGAATAATCAAGTCCCGTGTGAGTCTGTGGGCTCATTAAAATCTCCTTTACACAAGTTTGTCTGTTTTTACCCTTACTAACAGTCAAAAGACCATTAATCGTGATTTAAATCACTATTACAGACAGTATCATACCGTAAAGTCACTATTTTTTCAAGTAATTTATACAGGAATTTTGTTCAATAACGTTAATACATGCTCTATTTATATAACAAATTGCCCGTCTTTATAGATAAGTTTGTCATCAGCATATATTTCGCCGCCGTGTTTCATATTTTTTATCAAATCCCAGTGCAAGCCGGAAACATTTTTTCCGCCGGCTTCCGGATAAGATGCACCTAGAGCCATATGAATAGCTCCTCCAATTTTTTCATCGAACAGTATATTGCCTGTAATATCCTGAATCATATAATTGGTGCCTATTGCAATTTCTCCAACGAATCTTGAACCTTCGTCCATATTGATCATATCAAGGAAGTAGTCTTCGCCTTTTTCTGCGCTTGCTTCTACTACCTTGCCGTTTTCAAGACGTAGTCTAACTTTTTGTGCTTCATTTCCTCTATAAATTTGAGGAAAGTCAAAGTAAATTGTTCCGTTTGCGCTGTTTTCAACAGGGGATGTATAAATTTCTCCATCAGGAAAGTTGCATTGTCCTGAACAGTTGAGCCATTTTCTGCCTTCTGTGTTAAATGTAATATCTGTTTCTTCTCCTATGATATGGAGTCTCTTTGTAGAGTTGAGGTAATCAGCTATTCTTTGTTGTTCACGGTCTATTTCTCTCCATTTTTCAATAGGATTGTCTAGATGCAAATAGCAAGATTTAATTAAAAAATCTGTATAATCGTCTAAAGACATCTTTGCTTCCTGAGCAAGTGCGTTTGTTGGAAAATCGGCAATTACCCATTTTAAGCTTCCTTCTGCAGAACGTTTAAGCATAAGGTTCGAGAGTTCTCTTGTTGCTGCAGAACGTTTGGCCATTTTTTTAGAATCAGCTTTGGCCATGGTTTTTGTGTTTGTAGGAGCTCCGATAGATATAAACTTATTGGCTGTTTTGTACTCCAGTTCTGTCATCGGGTCTATGTATTCGAGCTGTTTGTCAGAGGCATATTTTATAAAAGTTTCGCCAAGACCCTCCATTGCTGCATGTACAACGGGGTGTGCTCCTTTTTGTAACACCTGTTTATATATTTCTTTTACTAGAGGTTGTGCCTCATGGCTTGTTGCCCTTATTATTGTTAAATCACCGGGTTGAATATCTACAGAATATTCAACAAGAACCTGTGCATATTTTGACCATAATGTATTATCCATCTTAAAAATTCCTTATTTAGCTTATTCTGCATAAATTATATTACTTTTTGTAGCTATAGTAAATTGCCATTTTATATAGAAACAGGTGTGATAACATTATCACACCTGTTTCTTATGCCTGAATCGTTTTTTATTATTAATACATTGTATTTTCTGCTTTTCTCAAGGTAATTCCACGTTTTGACTCCCGTATGAACTGAACAAACTTTTTAACATATTCGTCTTGTTCCACATTCTTTTCAATAACATCACAGGCTTTTGTTATAGTATAATCGCCTGATTTAAGAATTTTAAGCGCTTCTTTTAGGTTGTTTCTTGTTTCCGGAGCAATTCCTCTTCTTTTTAACCCGATTGCGTTAATTCCGTGTGGAATCGGTGGACGGCCTTCACCTTTTACGTATGGAAGACAATCCATTCTTGCTGCAGAAAATCCGCTTATTATACACATTTCACCGATTCTAAGATTCTGATGAAATACGCTCATTCCACCGAGAAAAGCACCGAAGCCGACGTGGCAGTGGCCGCCTATTGTAGCGAGATTGGCCATAATTACTTCGTCCTCTAAAACACAGTTGTGTGCAACATGAGATGATGTCATTAACATACATTTGTTACCGACAATTGTCGCTTTTCCCTCACCGGAGGCTCTGTTTACTGTTGCATATTCTTTAATAATGCAATTTTTACCTATAATTGATTTTGTTGGTTCGTTTTTATAGCCAAGATCCTGAGGCGCAGTCCCAATGCTGGCGAATGGAGATATAATCGTACCGTCTCCGATTTCACAGTATTCAAGATAGGCGTTGGGCATAATGATTACATTGTCACCAATCTTTACGTTTTTACCTATTACTGCATTAGCGCCGATTGTTACATTTTTACCTATTTGAGCGTCATCAGATATTATTGCTCTATTATCAATCATTTTTGCTCCATTCTAGATTGATTCGGCTAGACTTTTGCCGAATTATTAATTTACATTACTGAAAAAATCATATCGGCAGACATTGCAAGCTGACCGTCAACAGTAGCCTTGCCCTGTGCTTTAATAATCGGGCCTTTGATTTTTATTAATTCAACTTCCATATCCAGCCTGTCACCTGGGCGTACGATTCTTTTGAATCTACAATTATCAATACCTGCATAAACAACAAGCTTACCTTTATATTCAGGCATTGTCATTAAAATACCCGCTCCGAGTTGAGCCAGTGCTTCTGTTTGCAATACACCTGGCATAATCGGATTTCCCGGGAAATGCCCCTGGAAGAATGGTTCGTTAAATGTAAGGTTTTTATAACCTTTGGAATATTTACCGGGCACGCATTCAGTAATGCGGTCAACCAGTAAAAACGGGTATCTGTGAGGAATCATATCCATAATCTGCATAACGTCAAACTGCAGTTTTTCCTCGTTTGTTGTTTGTTCTGTCATCTATAACTCCTTACTTAAAATTAAACTTCTTTTTGTATCTTGTCTTTTAATATTTTTGCGACTTTTACATGTACTGCGTGTCCAGCTTCTTTAACAATAACCTCGGCTTTTAAATCCATAGGATTAAATCCTGTCAGATAAAAGTCGCCTATTAAATCAAGAATTTTATGTTTTACCGGTTCAAACTCACTTTTAAGAGGTGATGTGTAGCCTTCATCTGTCATTCCAACTGTATTTTCAAGACTTACACCTCGAGCATATCCTGCTGCTTGAAGCATTTCAAGTTCTTTTAAATAGCCAAAGGTTCTGGCCTCTATAATTTCATTGAGTTTGTCTTTTTCTAAAGAAACCCATCTATGGTTAAGTTCAGGGTGATTAAAGTTTACAGAATAAGTAACCTTAAACTCGTCTGAGGGAACGACAATCAAGTGTGTTTTGCCGTTAAAATAAGAAACAGGCTCTGTTAAAACATAACTTTCCTTTGCACTGTTGTTAGCCTCTTTAAATATTTCTACCCATCGTGCAGAACCTCCGTCTAAGATAGGCATTTCAAAATGGCTTAAATAGACATCGATTGCTTCTATGTGACAGATTGCGCAGGCAGCCATAAAATGTTCAATCAGCATAACCTTCATAGTCTGATTGCCGATTACTGTACAATGTTCTGTCGATACGACATTATCGACACTTGCCTCAATAACATTATCTCCGAGGTGAAATCTTATTCCTTTTTTATCAGATGGTACAAGTCTTGCGCAAGAATCAATACCGGTCATCAAACCCTTGGATGATACAGATATTTCTTTAGCTATTGTATTAATAGTCGCAGTCATAGTCATTATTCTTCCCCTTGTTCAATAGATTCAAGCAAATGTTCATATTTTTTAAACTTGGCAACAGCTTCTTCTGCTGATTTAAGCATTTTTAGCTGTTTGATAAAATCTTTTCTTGGAACTGCTGGAGCCCCGATGATGATAGATTTTTCAGGGAAGGATTTTGTAACACCGGCTTGAGCCATAATAATAGAATCAGAACCTATGCTAAGGTGGTCAGCAAGACCGGCCTGACCTGCGATAACAACACGGTCGCCGATTTTACAGCTGCCAGCAAGACCTACCTGAGAAACAATCATACAGGCACCGCCAATTTTGCAGTTGTGTCCGATTTGTACAAGATTGTCGATTTTTGTTTGAGGTCCGATAGTTGTATTTTCGATTGTACCTCTATCAATACAGGTGTTGGCTCCGATTTCTACATCATCAGCAATAACAACACCGCCTATTGATGGGATTTTATAAACTTTTTGTTTTGTATTAGATTCTTTTACAGAACCTTCTTTGCGCGCCTGTTCTATGACATCAGGGTTTTCTGTAACAAAGCTGAATCCGTCAGCACCAATACTAACACCGTGCTGAAGTATTACTCTGTTTCCTATATGTGAGTTGTCGCCGATGTTAACACCGGGGTGGAACAAACAGTTTTCACCAACAGAACAGTTTTTGCCTATATATATGTTGGCAAGAAGCTTTGTATTATTGCCGATAACAGCATTTCTTGAAATTACAACATTAGGGCCTATTGAAACATTTTCTCCGATTTTTGCTTCTGGATGTATAACAGCAGAAGGGTGTATACCAACAGGAGCATCCGGAGCATCATAAAAGAGATGAAGCAGCTTCATCATCGCAAGTCTGGGTCTTTCAACTTCTATAGTTGAGATATGTTCAAAATTTACCCCCAGAGGAACAAGTGCAACTTTTGCCTTTGTTTTCATAAGGTTTTCAATTTCTTCTTCAGACAAAGCAAGTGCCAGAGAATTTTCATCAGCCAAAAGAGGCGGCAAAAGTTTATTGATACTTGCTTCATTTATTTTTGTAAGAATACCTCCGACGATTTCTGATAGTTCCTCTATTCTGTAACTTTTCATCTCTCTCCCTCTTCTTGTGTTTACTGATATTATTCTATTTTAATACCATCAAGACAAAAATACAAAAATATTTATATATATTTAATATTATTTTTTTGTAAAGTTTTTGTAATACTTTAAAAGTATATACGCAATTTTTTTAAAGTATATATCTTTATATATATAAGAGATATAAAAGAGGAGAGTTGAAAATGGCAATCAATCCAGCAGGAAATACAAATAATAACAGAGGCGGCAATGGTCAGTTTAGACCTCTTTTAAGAAAAGCACAACAGGAAAATAGACTTCAGGCAAATCTTGCGATTATTGATAAAAAAGATATTAGAATGAGATTTAAAAATTCAAGAGATCCGCTTTATATAGCATTTGATTATATTGACAAAAGACCGGTACAGGAACTTGCGGTTGCTTTTGTTAAAGACACACTTTTTGACGTTATGAACTTCGTATCGGGCGGAACGTTAGCCTAATCATTAATAACAACAAAACAAAGCGGTAAACCTGAAAAGTTTACCGCTTTTATTTTCTTATCTTGAGAACCATTAATTGGATGAAGCATTCAATGTTTTAATGATACTGTCAGAGATATCTACTGCTCCGTACAGTGTGTTGTTACTAGTTAAAATCAAAGCATAAACACCTTTTTTGCCTTCTGCTTCGATTGCTTTTCTAACGTCATTTTCGATAGATTGCAAAGCCGCAATTTTGTCTTTTTGGAGTTTATCCATTTTTGTTTTTAATTCTTTAGCATATTTGTCTTCTAATTTTTTTCTTTCTTCATCAGTAGTTGCAGCTACAACTTTCTTTTGTGCTTCTACAATAAATACTCTGACATCTGCATCGCGCTGCTGGAATGTTTTATTAACTATTTCTGTTTTTTTGTAACCTTTCAAAACCTTATCAATATCTACAGATGCATATTTGTCTGCAGCAAAAACAGGTGAACACATAGCTAATAAAGCAACTAAAGTAAGTAATTTTTTCATTAAACTCTCTCTTTTCTATTTAATTATTAACTAATTCTTAACTTTTTATTAGATTAGCATATTATATTAATTTAGTAAATATAACATATATAGTAAAAAGGCGGCAATTTAATTGCCGCCTTAAAAATTAATATTTAAAAGAATCTTTTAAATTGTTAATAGCATCTTTTCTTTGTTGTTGTCTTTTTTGTGCTGCTTCTTTTTGAGCTTGCTGTTGTTTTTTATATTCTTCCTGTTTTTTCTGCCAAGCTTGTCTGTCTGCTTCGCGTTTTTTCTGAGCTTCTTCTTGCTTTTTCTGGTACTCGTTTATTTTTGCATCCTGTTTTTTTATGGCTGCATCACGTTTTTGTTGATAATCCTGTAGGAAATTTCCACTAGCTGCAAAAGAAGCACCTGCACTAAGCATAAATACTGCGGCCAATACGATAGTTGAAAGTTTTTTCATTATACTTACCTCCGTTTTGTATTTTCCCCTTAAATATTTTTATTTATAAGGGATTATAAAATTATAGCAGTATTTATTACTCTAATCAATCAAAATCTTCCGGCAGATATATATTTTTTTTATCAAGTTCTTTTCTTGTTTCTTCATAAGAATTTGTATTGCAGTTTATTGACTGATATTCTCTTACAAGAGAGATAATATCATCAGTTGATACACGAATAAGTCTTCTGCCGTTGAGGTTTTCTACTATTGTTGCCATATCATTCTCCTTTTATATTTTTATCGGCAGACTGATAGTTTACTTTAGTAATATCATCGACTTTATTTAGGAAAGTACTTTCAAATAAAAATAGAAACTTGATTATGTTTTTTTATACACATGTGTAATTTTTTATGAATATAGTTGCCGTTAGAATTTTACAAAAGAAAAGAAAAATTTTGTTAGGAGGAATGGTAAAATGAATAACTCTATTATTCAGGCTCAGTGTGTACAAATGAGTGAATTAAATCACCTTTTTATAGATCTTGAATATACGAAAGAAAAGAATACGAATTTTAATGTATATAGAAGCAGAAGTTTTAATCAGAAGAATAAAAAATATTTACAGCTTGATGAAATAAAAGATGCTCTTCAAAAGGTTGATAAAAGCAAACTGAAATATATATATTTAACAGGAAAAAATTCAATGTCGCATCCTGAGTTTAATCATATATTGAGACTATGTCTGACTTACTGTTCTGTTACTATTTTTTCAGACGGAAGTTGTATAAATGATAAGAAATCAAGATTTTTAAAAAGAGTTGAAGAAGAGGGGAATAATGAAATAATCTTTAAAATTTTTATAAACCATTATGACGAAAAGAAAAATGATGAAATTTCAGGTAGGGGGTCTTTTAGAAAAGCATTACATGCCATTACCTCTTTAAACAAATATGGGTTTAACCCTATTCTTGTAATCAAAGCTCCGCAATCTCAGCTTGAAGAATTCAAAGAAGGATTTGTTGAATTAGGTAAAAAATTTAAGTTTGAAACAGATGATATAAATTTTTCTTTTTTAATACAAAATACACAGTCAGAAAATGATAAAAGTTTATTGCCGCCGGAAAAATGGAATCTTGATTGCATGACTTCTCGAATATTTACAAAGTCAGGAGTCTATAACTGCCTTTCTTTGTTAAATGACTATAGAGGCCGCAGTGGCGCCAATCTTTCAGATTTTAGCAAGAAATGTTATCTTGAAACAGAAAAATGTCATCAGTGCAAACTTTGTGGACAGCAAATGTATTCAAATAACTGGACTTAAAAAAAATAAGCATAAAAAATGCAGGTCAGAGAACTTTTAAACCAAGCCAAAATCCAAATTTTTTTTTCGCAACCCGTATGTACTGCCTGGATGTAAACTGCCTGCATGTTAATAATACCCAAATTTCAAAATTTTAAACATTTTTAGGGCGATTTTTTCAAAATCTTAACAATTTTGTTACAATTAAATTTCCCATTTCTGAAGTGCTTGTCAGGACAGTGTTTTCAGAGTGGATATCTTGTGTTCTAAAACCATCTTTTAAAACAGCTTTAACTGCTGTTTCGATATCATCTGCTGCTCTGTTTTCACCAAAAGAATATCTCAGCATCATTGCTGCAGAAAGTATTGTCGCAATTGGGTTGACAATATTTTGTCCTTTTATATCCGGAGCCGAGCCGTGAATAGGTTCATACATACCTGTTTTGCTGTCTGATAGGCTTGCACTTGGAAGCATACCTAAAGACCCGGGTAGCATTGATGCTTCATCAGAAAGAATATCCCCGAAGATATTTCCAGTAACTATTACGTCAAACTGTTTTGGGTTTCTTATAAGCTGCATTGCAGCGTTATCAACATACATATGTGAAAGTTCAACATCCGGATATTGTTTGGACACATAAGTAACAATTTCTCTCCATAATCTAGAGCAATCAAGAACATTTGCTTTATCTACAGAGCAGAGCTTTTTCTTTCTTTTCATTGCTGTTTTAAAAGCAACATGTGCAATTCTTTCAATTTCATGTTCGTAATAGATCATGTTATTGAATCCAGCTCTTTTTCCGTCTATTGTATCAATGCCCCTCGGTTCTCCAAAGTAGACATCGCCGGTAAGCTCACGTACTACCATAATATCAACACCTTTTATTACCTCGGGTTTAAGTGTTGATGAATCTAACAGTTCATCAAAAACAATTGCCGGCCTGAGGTTTGCAAAAAGGTTCAACTGTTTACGTATACCAAGTAGGGCTTTTTCCGGACGAACTTCAGGAGCAAGGCTGTCATATTTCCAATCGCCTACAGCTCCGAGATAGACCGCATCTGCACTTTTTGCCAGTGATACAGTAGAATCTGGCAAAGGTGTTTTATATTCATCATAAGCACAACCGCCAATTAGTGCCGTTTCAAATTCAAAAGAAATTTCTCCTTTATATTTTTCTTCAACAGCTTTTAAAACTTTGACGCCCTCATTTATAATTTCCGGGCCGACGCCGTCACCTGGTAATAGAGCTATTTTGTATGTCATAAATTAAACTCCAGATTTTTCTAATTTCTTTTTTGTATAATTAACCAGACCACCTTGAGCTATCAGGTCTTGAATTTCTGGTGGGAATTTTTCACACCGGTATTCCTTGTTTTTAGAGATGTTTTTTATAACACCGTTTTGTAAATCCACGCTTATCAGGTCACCTTTTTGGGCATCATCAGCAGCATCTTTATGTTCTAATATAGGCAGCCCTATATTGATTGCATTTCTGAAAAATATTCGTGCAAATGATTTTGCAATCACAACAGAAACTCCACTGGCTTTTATTGCTATCGGTGCATGTTCTCGAGAGCTTCCGCAGCCGAAATTTTCTCCGGCGACAATGATATCTCCTTGTTTTACTTCCTGTGCAAAAGTGGTATCAATATCTTCCAGACAATGTTTTGCCAGCTCTTTTTCGTCAGATGTGTTTAAATAACGTGCCGGTATTATAACATCAGTATCAACATTGTCATCATATTTCCAACAATTTCCTACAAGTGGTGTATTCATGGTCAATCTCCATTTACAAAAGTTAAAATTTATACTATATATAATAATATAAAATTTATCTGTTTGTGATACAAAAAAAAGAAGGAGATTTAAGATGAATTATTACATTGGCGAAGCTGCTGGAAAAGTTTACGAATTTTTAGCTGATCAAAAAAACAACGAAGCAACTATTTCTAAATTGGAAAAAGAATTAGACTTGAACCAAAACTTTGTTTCTATGGGTATTGGCTGGTTAGCTCAAGAAGGTAAAGCTGATCTTTCTGGTAAAGGTGCTAGAACAAAAGTTAGATTAATCGATTCTATTCAATAGTTCGGTTAAAAATAATTTTAAAAAGGGCAGATTTTATATCTGCTCTTTTTATTTTATATTTTTACAGAATTGGTATAAAAAATTAATATATTTTATATGACATGTTAAAAAAAATTTGGTACAATAGGTTTGTTAAAAATATGTCCGAAAGAATTTCGTGATGTGAAATATTTTGCAGAGCAAATTTGAAATAAATGAAATTTTGAAAAGACATATTAAAAGGTGAGTCTGTGAACATTGAATGCTCAATGAGAACAAGACGACACCGGATTAAATAAATTATCTGTTATACAAAGAGAAGGAGATTTGAAAATGAATTATTTTATTGGAGAAGCAGCAGGTAAAGTTTATGAATTTTTAGCTGATCAGAAAAACAACGAAACAACTATCTCTAAATTAGAAAAAGATTTAGATCTTGAACAAAATTTCGTTTCTATGGGTATTGGCTGGCTTGCTCACGAAGGTAAAGTTGATTTGTCCGGCAAAGGCGCTAGAACAAAAGTTAGATTGACAGAAGAAATTCAATAAATAGGATTTTTTATTATATTGATATTAAAAAGAGAGCGGATTATTTCTGCTCTCTTTTTGTTTATAAATGAGGGGCTGTATTCTTTTGTGTTAAAATCAAAATTGTGGATAAAGCGTTAATAACAATAGAATTTGACAAGGTGCTTGAAATTTTAAGTACATTCGCCCTGAGTAATCCGGGTAAAAAGCGTTGTCTTGAAACTACATTGAGCACTGATGTTAATGAAATTGTTCTTAACCAGAAACTTACAACACAGGCACAGAATGCATACAGACTCAGTGTTAATTCTGTACCTCTCGGAAATTTAGCAGATATCTCGGAAGCTGTAAAAATTTTAAAGAACAAAATTACTCTAGGCGTTGAAGATGTTCAAAAAATCTATGATGTTATTGTAGCAGCAAGGAACTTTTCTTCTTTTTTGCACAAATACGCACAAAATGAACCTGATTTATTTAATTATACACATAAACTTTTCCCGTTGCCCGAGATAGAAACACGAATTAATGATATTTTTGATTCTTCTTTCAATATAAAAGAAACAGCATCTATTGAGTTGAAATCTCTTTTTCAAACAAAGCGTGATACTTCTGAAAATATAAAAAATATTGTTTCTGACTTGATGAGGGATTCTACATTCAATTCATATTTACAAGATTCTGTTTATACTATAAGAGATAATAGGATTGTTTTTCAGGTTAAAGCTGAAGCAAAAAATAAAGTACAGGGTATTGTACATGATATATCTCAGTCTGGTCAGACGTATTTTATTGAGCCCAAACAGGTTGTTGGGCTTAACAATAAGCTGAGAGAAATAGAATTGGCTATTGAGGCGGAAATTCAGCGTATTTTAAAAGAACTTTCGTTGCTTCTGGGTGTTCATTGTGAAGAAATAGAATCCTCATACAACAATCTTGTTGAGCTTGATTTTATATTTGCGAAAGCAAAATATTCAACAAGTATAGACGCTTGTGAACCGGAGGTTGTATCAGAGCCTGTAATAGAGCTAAAGGCGATGAAAAATCCTGTTTTGCTTTCTGTACTCGATAATGTTATTGAAAATGATTTTTCTATCGGAGATTCCTGTAAATCAATTATTATAACAGGCTCTAACGCCGGAGGTAAAACAGTTGTTCTTAAAACAGTCGGGCTGGCTATTGCAATGACTCGTGCCGGACTTCATATTCCATGTTTTAGTGCAAGAATTTATCCTTTTAAAAAATTGTTTGCTGAAATTGGAGATGAACAGAGTATTGTACAGAGTTTGTCAACATTTTCATCACATATTAAGAATATAAAAGAAATTCTTGATAATGCAGATGGCGAAACTTTTATTTTAATAGACGAAATTGCTGCCGGTACTGATCCTAAAGAGGGTGCTAGTCTTGCTAGAGCTGTTATGGAAACTTTTGTTCAACTGGGGGCATTGACTCTTATTTCCACACATTTTAACGAGTTAAAATCATTGCCGTTTGACAATAGTTTGTTTCAAAATGCTTCGGTGGATTTTGATGTAGAAACGCTTAAACCAACTTATAAACTTAGAATAGGTATACCGGGGGCTTCCAATGCTTTTGCAATCGCTCAAAATTTTGGTATTAATGCGAATATTATTGAAAGAGCAAAACAGAATTACGAAGCGGAAAGAAGTGATGAGTCAAAGATTCTAGGCGAATTGCAGGAAAAATACTCGGAGCTTAACAGGCTGACAGAAGAAGCTCAAAAACTAAAACAAGAATCAGAAGTTAAGTATAAAGAGTATTCTGAACTTCTTGAAAATTTAAATTCACAGAAAAGAAAAACTCTTAAAGATTATAAACGTCGATATGAAGATAACTTACAGGAAGCTAAGGGGCAGATTAAGAAGGTTCTCGAAAATCTCAACCATCATAAAACAAAAGAAAATGCGATAAACTCATACAAAAAACTTTCTCAAAAAGGTTCAAAAGCAGCACAGGCGCTTGCAAAAGAGTTTGAACAGGTGGATGTAAAATACGAGGAGCTTACGCCCGATGATATACAAATTGGTGCAAAAGCAATTATTAGAGGGCTTGATCAGGATGTAGTCATTGAATCGCTTCCTGACAAAAATGGAAATCTTCAGGTGCTTGTAGGGCAGCTTAAATCAACAATAAATGTTAAAAAGCTCGCCAAAAATCTAAAACGCCAGAAGGATATTATAAAAAAGAAAATAATAATCAGTTCTTCCAAAGTTTCTATTCAGCGCACAAACATGTCGCCAAAAATTGACCTGAGAGGCTATAGGGTAGACGATGCATTAACAGAGCTGGATTTATTTTTAGACAAAGCCTGCATGGTTAATCTTCCGTATGTTGAAATTGTACACGGGCATGGGACTGGACAATTGAGAACCGCAATTCGGGATTATTTAAACGATTCGCCTTATGTTGCAAAATTCCGTCAAGGTGATGATACAGAAGGCGGTAACGGTGTGACGATTGTTGATTTAAACTAAAGTCCTGTTTTTTGATTTAATTTTAATGTATCAATAAGTTCTAGAACTGAATACAGTTCTTCAAATAGTTGAACAAATGTATTAAATGCAATTGTTTCTGATAATTTACCCATTGAAAACAGGTCTTTATCTGTACCTATAAGAAGAGTCAGTTTGTCGTTAGAAAATTCTGCACGAATGTATTTTGCTTTAAAAACAGTTTTTATCATCAAAAATCTATCTATAAACGCAGTTGTTAATAGGTATCTTGCTTCTATTTGGTCAGTAGAATATATATCATACAACATATTAAATTTTACATCTTCGAGATTCACTTCTTCCATATCGGATATTTTTTTATTTATTAGTTTTTTAGAGTTTAATGACTTCTCAAAAACACAGGTGTTGCCGCTAAAATGTTTAGGTATGTCAAATTCTACTATTATTGCTTTGAATGATTTGCTAAGAATAAGATAAACAATGAGTATCAGCATAGGCAATACAGCAAAAAAAGCTAAAAAGAACACTGGTTTTAGCATGTCCATTAGCATATCTTGCGGTATTTGAATCTCTTTTATAAAAGAAAATATTGCAAATAAAGGCATGAATGCTACTACAAAAAACAGCACAACAAAAGACAAGTAAATAAAAAATACACCGGCATGAACAGCTTTTGCGCCTACTCTAATTTCTGTTATTTTTAAATATATGTCATTATATGTTCCTTCAATGACATCATCGAATAAGTACAGAAGAAATGATGGAACTATCTTTAATTTTTTTAATTCATGTAATATTAAAGAATAATTTTCCAAAAAAGGTTCTTTTTTATTCCATTCAAAATCACCAAATATTGCTAAAAAGTCCTGCATCAATTTTGCTTTTAATAAAGTATCATAGTCTTTGATTTCTGCAGAGTCTTTCATAAATGGCACACTTAATACAAATATAAAAAGAGCTATGATAAGAGAAAAAATGCCTGCTACTATAGATTGACTTATAATTATCAGCCATATTATGACAAAACTTACACAAATAATAGCAAGGGTATTTTGTTTTTGATTCGTTTGGCTTCTTTCTTTTTCAATTCTATTTATCAGATGTATGGCTTTTTTATAAAAAAAATGCTGCAATTCTTGCATTAATTGTTTTTTGGTCTTTTTTAAACAATTTAAACCGCTCATAATAATATATTATAGCGGTTTTTATTCATTCTAGAATCATCGATTTATATTATTAGATTAAGTCAGCTGTGCTGAACTTTTTATTTCTCTTTAAAAATCTAACCAGTAATGCTTTCATTTTTATTCTCTCTTATTTTCTCTTACATATATATAAAGTATATATTGGCATGAAAATTGCCATTTTTACACGGCATGGAATTTATATTTGTTTACAATTAGTCTAATAAGCAGTACTGGTCAGCTTTTTAATGCTTTTGCAGAAATTTTAAAAAAACTGTTTACAAAAAATATTGTCTTGTTATAATAATTCTACAAGGTCAGTTAAGACCACGGAGTTATTCCTCGGTAGCTCAATGGCAGAGCATTCGGCTGTTAACCGAAGGGTTGTAGGTTCGAGTCCCACCCGAGGAGAATTTAAAAAAAGATGACGCAGGTCATCTTTTTTTATGCTTTATCGAGGGTGAGGACGAGAACCTGCCTGAGGTTCGAGCGCGAGGCGGCAGAGGCTGGAGTGTTTTTGTTTTGTGTTGAAAACACAGAAACAAAAACACGGAATTGCCGTTTAACGCCGCCGAGCAAGACCGTCCCACCCGAGGAGCCATTTTCAAAAAAGAAGGCATTTAGCCTTCTTTTTTTATGCTTCTTAACTGAAAGGGACTCTCACGATTCGGATTTTATTCTAAAATCCTCACGGTTCTCCCATCCATTGGCTTTTGTTTTTTCTACTGTTGGTTTACCTACTCTCACGCAAAACGATACTCAATCGTTTTGCTGCTTCGCCAACGGAGTCCTTCACCCGAGGAGTCATTTAAAATAATAAAAGTCGGCATTAAGCGGCTTTTTATTTTTCGTATGTACTCAGTTGAAAAT
>CALVAT010000029.1 GCA_944325565.1 Candidatus Gastranaerophilales bacterium | reverse complement strand
ATTAGTTGTTGTAAAAGCGTAGTATCTGAATTTGAAATGAAACTTCCGGCTGAAAATCTAAACATTCTCTGATTTGAATAGTTTTTGTCAGATGCAGCTGCCGGCTATTAAATATGTTAAATAAATATTACCTTTATATAATATTAATTTGATTTTTTGTTTTTCGCGTTGATATAATTGGATAATTAAAGAATAGTTTGACAGGGGATTATAAATGAGTTCAGCAAAACCAACCACGAAAGTAGCGGTATTAGGAGCGGGAATCTGGGGAAAAAATCTTGTAAGAAATTTTTATAACCTCAATTACCTGCATACGGTCTGCGATATGGATGAAGAAAATAGAAAAAAGGTCAATGCAGATTATCCTGAAGTCTATACCACGCCTGACTTTAACGAGGTTTTAAACAATAAAGATATTAATGCGGTGGTTATTGCGACCCCGAGCCACACTCATTTCAAACTTGTAAAACAGGCGCTCGAGGCCGGCAAACATGTTTATGTAGAAAAACCGATTGCTACAGCAAGCAAAGAAGCGTTGATTTTAAAAGAACTTGCCGAGTCTAAAAATCTTGTGTTGATGGTTGGACATTTGCTTTTGTATCATCCGGCTGTTAACAGATTAAAAATGATTGTTGCTTCGGGTGAACTTGGTGACATAAAATATGTTCAATCCGACAGATTAAACATAAACTACTTTAAAAATGATAGAAGCGTTATGTGGGATTTAGCTCCGCACGATGTTTCAATGGTCAGCTATATTCTTGGGGAAGAACCTGCTCAGGTAATCTCTGCAATGGGTGTAAGCTCAGAAGGTAATGAGATTATGGATATTACACATATCGAAATCGAGTATGAATCAGGCTGTATTGCCCATATCTCTGACAGCTGGATTCATCCGCAAAAACGCGTTAACCTCATGTTAAGAGGTACAAAAGGTTCTGCGATGTTCGACGATACTTTAAAAGAAAACAAACTGCAGGTGTTCAAAAATGACAAACCTAACTCCGGAAGCAATATTGCACTCGATTATATAGAAATAGAACCATTAAAACTCGAGTGCGAACATTTTGTAAAATGTATTGAAAACGGTAAAAAAGCTAGAAGCGACGGAGAAAATGGATATTTTGTAGTAAAAATTCTTGAAGATGCAGAAAAAATGATGCTTGGCGATAAGCTCAAACTCTTAAACCAGCATAACTTTGCTTCCTCTAGAAGTAAACAGTAATCTATATATACGGAAAACGAGGAGTATTAAAGATGGCAAATGTAATAACAATTTTAAGAATGATTATTGCTTTCATTGCAATAGGTCTGTTGTTTTATCAAACACCGGCAAGTTATATAACGGCATTTGTGCTGACAGTCATTGCAATATGGTTTGATGGATTGGACGGCTTTGTTGCAAGGCTTTTAAATGAAAGCTCAAAATTTGGCGCTGTGCTGGATATTCTGGGCGATAGAGTTGTTGAAAATATTTACTGGATAGTTTTTGCCGTGCTCGGCTGGATTCCGGTATGGATTCCGCTTATTGTTGTAACAAGAGGTATATTAACTGACGGAGTAAGAAGCATTGCTCTGGAACGGGGGTTTACAGCATTCGGCAAAACAACAATGATGCAGACAAAACTCGGACATTTCCTTGTTGCTTCTAATTTTTCAAGAGGTTCTTATGCTGTAACAAAAGCACTTGCATTTGCCTTGATGATTTTGTGCAATTTCCCGTTCGCAACAATGACACTGTTCCTTCAGGGAGAAGATCCTGTGCTTTCAGAACAGGCAATTTCTGCTTGGAGCCATTTTCATAATATCTGTATAGGTATTTGTCCGTTTGCTCACTTCTGCGTTTATGCGGCTGTTGTGTTCTGCGTGTTAAGAGGTTTGCCGGTATTAATCGAAAGCAAAAGATTTTTTGTTGAAGATAAGAAAGAAAACAAAGAAGCTGAACAGAAGGAAAATAAATAAAATTTTTTAAAACATATCATAGACAACCGGCTTTTAATAAATGGCCGGTTGTTTTTTATTTTGTGTGAAAAATCTTGTAACTATATTTTTACAATTTCATTTTTATTATCAATTTTTTATCAAAGAAAACGTTTGAATAAATATAGATAATAAGTGTGAAAGGTTTTTAATGGAAGTAGCAAATTCTAATTTTCAGGGGGCAGAAAAGAAAAATAACTCTTTCGGTAAGAATATCGGAGCGTCATTTCTTGCTGCAGGTGTTTCATCCTGTATGCCGGTAGTTTCTTTGCCGGCGGCTATGGTAATACTTCCTCAAATGCAAAAGGTTGGAAAACTGCCTGATGATATGGTGCAAATTATGCACGATAAAGCTGAAGAGGCAATAAAAGTTTCCGGACTAGATAAAGCCGGTGTAAAAATTAAGTACATTCCGGCTGAAAATGTTAAAAAACCTTTTATTAAACTGATAAATGATCCTATAGCTATGATAAAAAAAGGAATGAATGCCGCATATTTGCCTAAAAAAAATAAAATATTAATGCCGGCCAGGGAAATTTCTTTTGCTGCTTTTCATGAAATCGGGCACGCAATGAATAATAACTTCAGCAAAATAGGAAAAACTCTGCAAAGCCTGAGATTGCCCGGTTTGATGGCTGCGGGCGCTATTGCATTGTTTGGAGCTTTTACTAAAACAAGCAAATCTCAAGGGGGCAAAGAGCTTACAAAATGGCAAAAATTCAAAAACTTTGTTAGAGATAACGCAGGTAAATTATCTTTTGCTGCAATGCTTCCTATGCTTACTGAAGAAGCTATGGCAACAATTAAAGGCCAAAAACTGGCTAAGAAACTCCTGTCGCCGGATATGTTCAAAGTCGTTTCAAAAGGAAATAAAATAGCATACCTGTCTTATATTGGATCCGCCGTTGCGATGGGACTCAGCTCTACGGCTGCTGTAAAAATTAAGGACTGGCTTGTCGATAGAAAAGCCAATAAATAAAACCTTTCTTATATTATCATATCTATACTAACAGAAAAACCTGCCAGTTTTATTGCTCGTGTGATAAAATGAGAGCAGGTTTTTTATTTTATACGGTTGTAAAAAATGGATATCAAAACAAAACTCAATATCGTACTATACGAACCGGAAATTCCTCAAAATACCGGCAATATTGTAAGACTTGCCGCATGCACAAACAGCGATGTTTACCTTGTGGGAAAACTCGGTTTTTCAATCGACAGCAGACACCTTAAACGCGCTGGCCTTGATTACTGGGATTCTGTAAATATTAGAAGAATAGAGCACCTCGAGGATTTGTGGAAAGAATTTCCTGACAGAACATTTTATTACCTTACAACTAAAACCAGAAATCTTTACACTGATGTGAGTTTTAAAGATGGCGATTTTCTTGTCTTCGGACCCGAAACTAGAGGATTACCCCAGGAGCTGCTGAAAGAAAAATCTCAATATACTCTAACTATACCGATGCAAAACGGTCAAAGGAGCCTTAATCTTTCCAACTCTGTTGCTATAGTTGTTTATGAGGCGTTGCGCCAGATAGGAGTATAAATTATGGTTACAGAAGAACTGACAAAGGATTTTGTGAAAAATATGCTTCCACAAAGAATCGAAGATTCTAACAAAGGCACCTACGGTAAAGTTTTGAATATAGCAGGTTCAATAAACTATCAGGGTGCAGCATATCTGTCGTCGCTTGCGCCGTTAAAAATCGGAGCGGGGCTTGTTACCCTTGCAACAACAAAACAACTGGTCAACAATCTTGCCGCCGGATGTCCGTGGGTGACATTCCTTCCTCTTGAAACATATAATGAGCAATGTATTTCTAAAGAGGCTTTTGAACAGGTAAAAGAATACATTGACTCATACAGCGTTGTGTCTATAGGGCCGGGGCTTTCGACAGATGAAGAGGTTAGTGAATTTGTAAAAACTGTTATAAATTATCTGCAACAAACAGATAAAAAATCTGTAATAGACGCAGATGCATTGAATATAATTGCAGCAGGCGGCATTGATAAACTGCCAAAAAATTCCGTCATCACCCCTCATCCTATGGAATTGTCGCGGCTTATTAATGTTCCTGTTGAAGAAATTCAACGCGCACGTGTGGAATATGCTTTTAAAACCGCACAAAAATTCGGCTGTAATGTTGTTTTAAAAGGAAACAAAACGGTTATTTGCACTACTGACGGATTGGTCTATATCAATACTCGCGGCAATAGCTCACTGGCTAAAGCCGGAAGCGGCGATGTTTTAACCGGCATGATATCAGGACTTATTGCACAGGGGGCTGAGGTTAAAGAGGCTGCGCTTCTTGGCGTATACTTGCATGGATTGTGCGGAGAAATTGCTGCCAGAACCCTTACGCAGTATAGTGTGCTTGCTACAGACCAAATTGAATGCATTCCTGATGCCATAAAACTGATAAGATAGGCAAATTATGCGGCAAAAAGGCTTGTTTATTCCATACAGCGTAAATAACGGGAAATACAATATGGATACGGATGAAAATTTGCTTGAGCGTTCGATAAAAGATGCTCTGTCTGTACCCGTATTGAGATTATACGGCTGGAACCCTGCGTGTGTTTCTCTGGGGCGCAACCAGAGTGATGAGCACATAAATAAAGAATTTTGCCGGAAAAACAATATTGATATTGTAAAACGGCTTACGGGCGGGCGTGCACTTTTGCACGATAATGAGCTGACATATTCTTTTATTTGTAATACTTCTTTTTTGAAAAATGGAGAAAGCATTATACAATCTTACAAAGAAATTTCTGCTGCTATTGCTCTTGGGCTGCAAAAAACTGGTATAGAGGTTGAGTTTCCTCAAAACGTCAGAGCAAAAACAAAATTTGAATACTGCATGTCCTTATCTACAGGAGCGGACTTGAGCTATCAGGGGAAAAAACTTGTAGGCTCGGCGCAGTTTAGAAAACAGGGATATATTCTGCAGCACGGCTCGATTATGTTTGATTACGACCCTTTGTGCATAAAAAATATATTCGGCGAAGAGCCTGCTGAGGGTAAAATAACGGTTTTAAAAGATATTATTCCTGATATTACTGTTGAAAAACTATGCAGGGCTTTAAAAGAGGGGTTTGAAGAATATTTTCAAACCGAATTTTCCGATATTTAAAGCACAGCTCATTATGAATATTTCAACTGCTCTTTTGCAAAATCTATAGCATCAAGCTCTCTGTAAAAGACATGGCCTTCCCCTATCTGGGCGACTATCCTGTGATCCTGCAGCTGTTTTAATACGCTTTCGTTTTTGATAACGAGGATTATTTGAACCTCCTGCGATTGCAGCCTGAGTATAATATCTTCGAGTGCAAATATTGCCGATATATCCAGTAAATCATCAGACTCGTAGTTCAAAATAAGATGTTTGGTGCCGAGCATATCTTCAAATTTCGATATAAGCTGTGTAGCCGAACCAAAAAAGAACTGGCCGCTAATATGGACGACTCTTATTCTATGCTGGTAATCTTCTTCAAGCACACGCTCAAGCTCCATTATCTCTTCATCATAAACACTTTTGTGAACAAGTTTTGCTTTATCTGCAACCCTCTTTGCATATAGCAGTGCAGCCAGTGTAATTCCAGCTCCCACCGCAAAAATAAGGTTGTAAAATACCGTCAGCAAAAATACAAGAAATAAAACATAAAGGTCGTCTTTCGGTGCGTATTTCAAAACCTTTAAGAGTTTTACGTCTATTATGTCGTATCCTATTTTAATTAAAATCGCAGCCAGTACTGCAAGCGGAATCTGAGCAACGAATCCGGAACACTTGAACAAAAGAACCATAAGCAGAAGCGGATTTATAAAAGCACACATTTTCGTTGTGGCTCCTGCATTTATTGCCGCAACAGTTCGCATCGTCGCTGCTGTGCCACCCAGAGAACCTGTCAGAGCGCACATCATGTTGCCTAGCCCCTGTGCTGCAAGCAGGAGTTTAGGATTGTGGCGTTTTTTTGTCAGTGAGTCTGTAACAAGTCCTGTGAGCATACTCTCTGCTGAGAAAACAACTGCTACTGTGAAAACATAAGGCAAAAATTCAATAATATGATTTATGTCCAGATAAGGTGCAACAAAATGCGGAAAAGCTACAGAAACCTCGTTTATCCTATCTACGTTTAAGCCTGTTTTTACGGACAGCCACGTACAAAAAATTAGTGCAATAATCTGGGACGGAATAATTTTGTTAACTGCTTTCGGGGTAAAAAATACAATTGCCAGAGTAATTATTCCGATAAAAAGCGCACTGTGGTTTAGAGAATGTATGCTGTGGTGAAGATTTAATATGGTAGAAACAGTTGACGGCATTGCACTGTGCCCCATAAGCGGGTTGAGCTGCAGGATTATAATAATTATCCCTACTCCGTTCATAAAACCTGAAATAACCGGATATGGTATGTATTTTACGAGATTCGGCAGGTTTGTTAATGAGGCAAAAAGTTGTACCAGTGCGGCACACAAAAGAATTGTGACAGCAGAGCGCATATTGTTGCTAAGAGCAAGCATCATAGATGCAACAACAATTGCTACCGGCCCGGTTGTTCCGGAAACAATAGGCACCCGTGGCCCCAGCATGCCGGCAACAAAACATAAAATCACGGCCCCCCATATCCCCGCACCTGCGCCGAAACCTGTTGCAACACCGAAAGCCAGCGCCTGAGGCAGGGTTATGATTGCCGAATTTATTCCGCCAAAAACATCTCCGACAAAAACTTTTGATTTAAGTTTTATGGTTTGAAGAAAACTCATAAAAGAATTAGATTACCTTCCAGAAAATATACACAAGATAAATCACGTAAAACGCACCGCATGTGATTAAAATATGCGGGCTGAATGCTTTATCTCGGAATAGGTTGATAAATAGTATTACTGTTGAAAGATAAACAAGAACAATGTTTATAACAGACTCCATACCGAAAACCCACGGCGTTAAAAGAATACCGATAGCCGTTGGAATACAGCTCTGGAACACCATTGCCCCTGTGATGTTTCCTAATGCAAGCGTATCCTTGCTCTGGCTTACCCATAACACACTGTTGAATTTTTCAGGCAGCTCTGTTGCGATAGGCGCAAGTATCAGGCTGAGCACAAGCGGATTTATACTGAAAAGTTTTGCAAAGAACTGTATCTGACCGACAAACATGTGGGCAAATACAATCAATAAAGAAATCGATACAATTATCTGCAGCCAGACTACTAGCTTGTTGTATTTTTTTAATATCCTTGTGAAAAGCAGTTCGTCCAGTTCTTCGCCTTCCATACCTTCGCAGTGCGCGCAGTTTAGCGTTCTGAATACATAAAGGATATAATAAGCAAACAGTGCAATTGCGCAGGCAATTTTACCGGTTTTGTAATGTATAAAACCGGCTGCTATGGCTATAGTGTAGCTTATGAAAAAGAATTTTAAATCGCGAAACATAACTTCGTAATGAGCGTTCATTGCGTGTTCACGTTTCCCTAATTTCCAGAAAATAAGTACTGCAAGCCCTGTCACAAACATTGCCAGAGTAGAAAGCAAAAACGGAGCTCCGAGGATTGCACCTATACCTATTTCTTTGCCTACGTTAACATCAGTATGAGCCAGATAAGCGCCAAGAATCGCTACAAGGGGTACGATTGTTTCGGGCAGAGCCGTGCCGACAGCGGCCAGTATACTACCTACTGCTCCTTCGTTAAGTTTGTAAAGCTTGCCCATATGTTCGACTGCATTCGTAAAAACTACACAACAGCCTACTATCAGGCACAAATTTAGCAGTGTTAAAACTCCGTGAATTATTGCTTCCATAATTTCCCTTACTTCTTATAATAACTTTCATTCGGATTATATCATAAATTGTCCGTATAACTTATTAAATTTTCAACTTGCTAATTTTATATTATAATAACATCTATGGATTACGAATTATTCAAAACTACCATACAAAACGCAAATAAAATACTGATTATCTCTCACGTAAACCCCGACGGAGATACACTGGGCTCAATGAGCGCACTTTATCAGGTTGTTGTGAAAAATTTTAATATTTCAAAAGACAGCGTTGATATGGTGTATAACGGAATTATTCCCGAAATATACAAATTTATTCCCTGTCTTGAACTGGCCAAAACGCCGCAACAGGTAAAAGATATACAATATGACCTTGCAATATCAGTAGATATCGCAGCAAAAGACAGAATGGGCGACTCGCTGCCATTGTTTGAAAAAGCAGAAGTCAGGATGAACATAGACCACCATAAGACAAATTCAAACTTTGGTACTGTTAATTTTGTGCGTGCTGACGCCTGCAGCTGCGGTGAAGTTATGTTTGATATTTTTAGAGCGCTTGATTTAAAAATGGATAAAGACATATCAAGCGCCCTTTATGCCGCTATATTAACAGATACAGGCGGTTTTAGATATGAAAATACAACTGCACAAACCCTTTTAAAAGCGTCGGAACTTATTGAACTCGGTGCTGATCCGGCAAAAATTTCTCGATATTGTTACGAATCCAAACCGCGAAATATGGTGCTTTTGCACGCAAATTGTATGATAAATGCTGAATTCAGCGACAACAACAAAATTGCCGGCATTTGTATTACAAATAAAGATATGGAAAAATTCCACGCGACAAACGATTATACAGAGGGGCTTGTGGAAGAGCTTCGCCGCATAAAAACAACAGAAGTTTCGTATGTGCTTAAAGAAGTAGACGAAAATACTACTAAAGCCAGCCTGCGAAGCAAAACAGCGGATGTAAGTACTGTTGCGCAGGTGTTCGGCGGCGGCGGGCATACTTTTGCCGCGGGCTGTACAATACGAAAACCGCTTAATATAGCAAAAGACAAGCTTGTAGAAGAAATCAGAAGAGTTTTAGGATAATATTAATGAACTTTTTACAAAAGGCATTTAACTATTTAAAAAACCTGATAAACCGTATTATCATTGATGATTTTATGGGGATGGCAGCGGAGATGGGATTCTGGTTTGCTATCGGGATATTTCCGTTTATGCTTTTTATGATGTCTTTTTTTACACTGCTGGGCAAACGTTCACAGTTTATGCCGATTATCCATTTTCTGGATTCTGTTGCACCAACAGACTCGGTTAATCTTATCAAAGAGGTGCTAAACGAGGTTTTGATTTTTCAGCACGGCGGTATTGTTGCTGTTTTCGGTTTTATTATTACTGTCTTTTTATCCTCTAATGCAATATTTTGTATTATCAAGGGAATGAATAGAGCACTGGGAATCGAAGAACACAGGAGTCTTGTTGTAACAAGAACAATATCTGTTTTGATGGTTTTTGTTAACATATTCTTTTTATTTATCATTATTAACATGGTCATCTTCGGCAAAGTTATTTTGCAATTTGTTTTGAATTTTGTTAACCTGTCGACGCTCTTTATTGCAGTATTTATGATAGGTCGTTGGTTTTTTGCTTTTCTGGCTCTTTATTTAACAGCATATTTGAACTATTTCCTTTTGCCTGCATGGGAAGGCTCTGACAAAATGAAAAGCAAAGCTGCATTGCCAGGAACTCTGTTTTTCTGTTTTTGCTGGTTGTTCGGGTCGTGGTGTTTTTCTGTCTACATCAACAATCTTCATACATACAACAGGGTCTACGGCTCAATCGGTGCTTTTGTAATGCTTATGGTCTGGTTATATTATTCATCTTTGATGATGCTTGTCGGCGGGGAAATCAACTCTCAGGCATATCGAAAACTTAAAGAAAAGGGACAGGAATAATGTCCGCTAAAATAAAAACAGTTATATTTGATTTGGACGGGACGCTTCTTTATACGCTGGAAAATCTGTATGAAAGCACAAACTATGCGCTTGCTCAATTCGGTTATCCTTTGCATACTTTAGGGGAAATAAGAGCCTTTGTCGGAAACGGGGTAAGAAAACTTATTGAGCGTGCAATACCAGAAGGCGAGAACAATCCTGATTTTGAAGCTTGCCTCAAAATATTTAAAGAACATTATTCAAAAACAATGTATGAAAAAACACGCCCCTATGACGGTGTGATTGAAATGCTAAAAAACTTGAATTCTGACGGCATAACCTGTGCTGTTGTGTCGAATAAATTTGATTCTGCTGTAAAGGAATTGTGTGCACGTTACTTTGGTGATTTAATCACAACTGCTGCCGGCGAATGTGAAACTATACGCAAAAAGCCTTGCCCTGACGGGGTTCTGTCAGTTATAAAACAGCTCGGCTGCGAGGGAAAGTGTCTTTATGTCGGAGATTCCGAGGTAGATATAGAAACTGCGAAAAACGCAAAACTTCCCTGCATAAGCGTGAGCTGGGGATACAAAGACAGGGAGTTCCTTTTGCAGCACGGTGCTGATATTATAGCTGACAGTGTTGAAGAACTTACGAAAATTATTCAGGATTTTAAATAAATTTTGTAAAGAAATATAACTTCACTGTTTTCAAAATGTCAATAATAAATCTTTATATGTTTTAGCTTGAATACAAACTCAGAAAAGGAAATATATATAAATGACGGGTGTGGAAAAAATATCAAACTTTGAGGCAAGAAAGACCTCTGACAAAAAATACACTGCTGCTGTGGACGCAAATATTGCGCATAAACCAGAAGCCGGCGCATTAAAAGAAAAATATAACAAATCCAGTGACACGCTTGAAGTAAAAAAAGATAAAAAATCAGGACACTGGGGCAAGGCGATAGCTTCTGCAATAATTCCGGGGCTCGGACAATTTTGTGACGGCAGAGTGGCTGACGGTTTTAAACAGCTCGGCGCAGGAGTCGGTTTTCTTTTGGCCGGAAAGGGGCTGGGGATCGTATTTGTGAATGAATTTGCAAAATCTGTACGAAACGCTGCTAAAACGGGGCTTGGAGCAAAATCAGCACTGGCAGGCTCTATTCTTGCAGGTATCGGCTTTGTAGCAAACAGTATACACTCTATTGTTGATGCATACAAAGGCGGAAAAAAAGATTAATTAACCGGTGTGATTTAATGTTGTGGGTAAGACACAATTAAAAAAGAGGGTAAATATTATTTACCCTCTTTTTGAACGTTAATAAAAATTTTATTTGTTTATAGGTTTAAATTTTCCGGAATTTAGGTAGTTAATTACGTCCTGTGACAGGTCTACACCGCCTGTGAATATTACTCTGTAATCAAGCACAACATCGATTTTTTTATCTGCTGCGACGGCTTTTGTTGCCTGAAGAATGTTGTTTTCAACCTCTTGAGCTCTTTTTAATTTCAGCTTGTCGAATTCTTCGCTTTTAGCTTTGAAATCTTTTTGCACCTGTTCTTCAAAATTCTTTTTATTGATAGGTGAATCAATGTTTTTGTATTGTTTTTCTTTGTCCATTAAAAACTGTTGAAGCTCCAGATATTTTGTATCTATTTCTTTGTATGCGGATTTTGCATATTCATAATTTGATTCTACATCTTTGTAATTAACATAGCCTATTGTTTGAGCTTCGCAATTCAGAGTTGTAAAAGCAAATAATGCTGCTGTCGCAATTAATAAGGCTTTAATCTTTTTCATAATGTCAATTCCCCGTATCTGTCGGTTTCTACCGATATTAGTCCTCTTAATTTATGATTTTAACAACAATTAAATGTAAAGACAAGTGAAAAAAAATAATGTTGATATATAATTAATAATTATCAGATAGAAATAATAAAAAATATTTTATATGAATAAAATAATAAAAAGAATTTTGTTTTCGGTGCTGGCACTGGCGCTGATTGCGGAGTTTGTATTTATATTAGTATTACCGGCTGTAATAAACCGCCAGATAAAAAGCGGCGATGCTGCTGCTATGCTTAAAGAAAAGACCGGTCTTAACCTCACTTTTGATGAAGCAAAAATAGTTACTTACCCTGATTTTTCTGTAAAATTTTTGAGCAGTAATCTTAAAATAACTTCTGCTGACAACAAAAATGTATTGAAAACATCGGATTTTGATATTTCACTTCGCCTTCTTCCTCTTTTATTTAGAGATTTGTCGCTAAAATCTCTTGAAGCATCTGATTTTGAACTTTTGTTCTCAAGACAAAAGGATAACAAAATATATCTCGGCAATTACGCTTTGAATATCAAATTTGATACTGAACAGGATTTCCACCCTGATATTGATTCTTTAAATATATCTGACGCGGATATTACCTTTGATGATGTATTAATCAATCAGAAAACAAACCTTAAAATAAAATCTGCTGATTTTTTGTATAAAAAACATAAAAATATCAAACTGCTGCTTGTTGCAGGGATTTTTGTCAACGGGAAGAAACAGACCGGTATAGAGGCTGATATTTCATCCCCGCTTCCGCTGAAAAAAGCACTGAACAAAGGCAGGGCAAAAATTTATACCCGTATTGAGAGTCTTAATCTTTCTCATTATCCCCGTTATCTGTCTTACTTTTTAAATCAGGAGGCAGAGTCTGCTTCGGGTATTGTTGATGCAGTGATAAAAAGTGATTTTAATGTTTTAGATACCACGATAAATATAAAGAATCTCAATATTGAAATGAAAAATCCGCTCGATTCAATACGTTCAAAATCACAGTTGCATATACTTTCAAAATTGAGTTTTGAGCCAAATAATATTGTTCTTGAAAACACAAATATTTATGCAGATGACTGGGGAATAAAACTTTCCGGTAAAATAAAGAATTACACTTCGAAAAATCCGCAGCTTGATTTGCGCTCAGAGTTGAAGGATTCTGATATTCATTCAATGTACTGGCTTTTGCCGACATTAAAAGAGGATAAAACCTTTGCTGTGCAAAAGTTTAAAAAATACGGAGTCTGGGGAAAAGCTACCGGCTCTTTAAGTATAAAGGGAAACACTGAAAAACCGCTTGTTTTCGGTGAGCTTAACCTGAGTGATGTTTATATAGTAAAAAATAATCCCGTTGTTGAGCATTGCAAAATTTATACAAAATTGCTCGGAGATAAGCTTTATATAAAAACAAGAGTCTTTGCCGGACACGGAGAGTATGTAGACATTGAGGGTACGGCTGTAATGGCCTTTTATGCTCCCGGTGAATTTCATGTTGTATCGTCTAAAAATGTAGACCTCGGCACGGCTGAGTATATGCTTGTTCCGATACATGAGGTTGTGGGGTTTGATGTCGGGCCGGTGCCGTATATGAAAATTCAGGGCAAGGGAAACATTGAACTGCATACAAAAGGGACTGTTCTGGATGGTTTCGCTTACGGACAGTTTAATTTCAAAAATACAACAGCGTCTTTGCAGGGGCTCAATACCACTCTTGAAAATACAGACGGGGTGCTGGATTTTAACGGCAAAGATATGCATTTTTATACAAAAAAATCTTTTATAAAAGGCCAGCCCATAAAAATTGACGGTAAAGCAAATCTTAACGGAAATATAGATTTTGATGTAACATCTAATTCTATTGAGCTGTCCGAACTTTTAAATATTTTGAGAACGAGCTTTATACTTGCTGACAGAAAAGCTATGGCTGACCCTATAGAAAAGGCCTCGGGTAAAGTTAAAACAGCAATCAAGATAAAGGGGATAGTAAAGGATTTTGGCGATGTATTGAAAAAAAATACGTTAGATATCTCCGGTTCTTTGCTGTTATCAAATTCTACAGGAGAGATTAAGCAGATACCTGTTGCCGCGCATAATTTGAAGGGGAAAATAGGCTTTAGACATAATGATTGGAATATTGACGCAAACGGACTTGTTGGCAGTGCTCCTGTGAAAATTAAAGGTGCAAGTGTTAATGGAAAAACAGATTTGAGCTTTAGTGCGCCGGCTTTAAAAACAGATGAACTGCTAAAATCTTTTACGCAAAAGGGCGTTTTGCCGCAGCTTCCGGATACTCATTCTTATATTAATATGTCTGCTCATTATAAAAGCTCTTCGCCGGGGTTGGATTTTAACGGGCTAAACGCCAAAGGCAGCTTTACCCCGTACAAAAATGCTCCTAAAAATAGTGATTTTGTAATCCACTCCGGAAGTTTTAACGTGCATAACGGAAATTTAGCGGTTAAAAATTTTAATGCAAAACTTTATAATTCAAAAGTTTTTGCCGACGGGCATATAGACGGATTTTTTACAAAAGATTATAAAATCAACGGCAAATTGAATCTCAACAATTTTAATATCTCTGCCTTTGATTCTATAAAAAATCTTCCTGTATTACCGCAATATTTAAAAAGTTTGTTAAAGGCTTATGACAACTATAATGGAATAGCTGATGCAAGGATTTCCTGTGAGAACAACAATATTAAGGGGAAAATAAATCTCAAGAATATAAAATTTAACCACAGTTATTTTAAAACTCCTGTTTCCATTGAACGCGGGGATATACTGCTGGAGGGAACAAAGGTCACTCTGCATTCGATTATTGCTCAGATTGACGATACGCCGGTATTTTTAAATATGTCAGTACGGGATCTGGATAAGACAATGAAGCTCGGCGGGTATTTTACAACAAAATTGACAGAACAGTTTGTTAATAAATATATAAATACGATGCTGACATATCCGGTTAAGCCCAAAGGTGATATTACAATAACTACTGATATTGGTGGTAATGTTAACGCTATCAGACTTAAACCTAAAGTGAAATTTGCCCCCGGAGCTGATATTTATTATATGGGCGCAAGTCTTGGCGATGAGCTTGAACCGAGAGAAATTGACGCTGATGTAACAATTAAAGACGGTGATGTATTTAATATACACAATTTTGTTTACAAAAGGTATATGACCTCTCAAAACGACAGAATATATCCAAAAAATATTTTTAAAGCCGAGGGTATAATAAGACGCCAGCACAGCGGTTTTTGGGCCGACAATTTGAATGTTCAAACTCTGAACAATGCCAACGTAAAACTGTTTAACCTTTTGTTTAAAAAATCTGTGCTTAAAAAGGGAATGTTTAATTGCAAACTCAATATAAAAGGCAATCTTGATAGCCCGTCGATTCTCGGTACTGTTAATATGTTTGACCTTGCAATGCCATTATATGACACGGTTTTAAAATCAGTCAGTGCAAAATTTCAGGGAAAATCTTTATACGCAAAAGCAGAGGGCGAAACCCTCGGCTCTGACTTTACTCTGGACATAATCGGAGCAAACAAACTTTCGCGTCCGTATGTTATTGATGTGTTTGAGCTCAAATCAAAACATATTAATATTGACAAGTTTATAGACTCGCTCACCAGAATCCCAACTCCTGATACTACAGCAAGGCTTGTTGATTCAGGTTCCGGCAGTGCTAATATAAGTGCTATTTTGCCTTCTTTTACAATTTCGGACATACAGATAAAACATGGGAAAATGAATGCAGACGAGGTTGTTATAAGTGATTTGAGCGCAAATAACTATACTTCAGAATTCATTCTCGATGAAAATTTAATGCTTAAAGTCGACAAGTTGTCTTTTGATGTTACTACCGGAAAGATGATGGGGAGTGCTGAATACGATTTTGCTAACGGTAAAATTAAGGCAAATATATCAGGTTTAAATGTTGACTCTAACAAAGTTGCCTCTTCTTTGTTCGGGTTTAATGACCAGATTTTCGGCTCGTCAAACGGGAATATCTCAATAACTACGCATGGTTCGAGTGTAGAAGAACGTTTGAAAAATATGTTCGGCTATGTTTACTTTGAGGTTGCTGATGGAAAAATGCCCAAGCTCGGGTCTGTGGAATACCTGCTTAAAGCCGGAAATATCTTAAAAAGCGGCATAACCGGTGCTAATCTTAATAACTTTATAGACCTTATTGCTCCTATAAAAACAGGGCATTTTGATTCTATTAAAGGTAGTTTTACACTTAAAAACGGAATAGCACAGAATATTGAAATATATTCAAAAGGAACAAACCTTAATCTATATATCAACGGTGAGTTTGATGTGCTTCAAAATTACGCTAACATGAGAGTGTTTGGAAGATTAACCAAGAGAGCTAACAATATTTTGGGCCCTATAGGCAACCTGTCTTTTAATTCGCTATTAAATGCTATACCCGGTCTAAAGCTCGGCAAAGATGAAAAGAGAGGTTTTATCAGTGATTTGAACAAAATCCCGGGTGTTGAGCTTGATGATGAACAGTACAGAATTTTTACCGCTAAAATTGATGGAAAAATCAATGAAAACAAGTTTGTTAAAAATTTCCGCTGGATGGAGTAAAAAATATGAGTCCGGTATTTTAGATAAATGTAACTAAATTTAAAGAGAGGTTTGTTTTAATATCCACACATTATAACGCTGAAGGCGAACCTGAAACTGTAATAATAGACGATTTTATGAATAAGGTTAACTTTATAAGGTAAACTGTTTGTTTTTTCAATGTATGTTCCTTTCTTTTACTACATAACGTGCGTTAAATTCTTTAAATACACATTGCAAGCGTATGTGTTGATATCGTGTCAAGTATGGTATATTTAACTTATGCAAATTAAAGAAATAACGACAAATAAAGCTGATTATATGGATATTTTATTAATTGGCGATGAAGAAGAAAAAATGATTAATAAATATATCGAGCAGTCAACTATTTTTGCGTTATATGAAACTAATGTGTTAACCTCTGTTTGCGCCGTTATAACAATAGATAACGAAACTATTGAAATAAAAAATCTTGCAACATATCCTGAATACCAAAATAGGGGTTATGCATCATCATTGATTAATTTTATATGTAATAAGTATAAAACAGATTTTAAATATTTAATTCTTGGCACCGGAGAAAATAACAAAACATTGAAATTCTATAAAAAACGAGGTTTTCAAGAAACCTATAGGGTACAAAACTTTTTTATAGATAACTATGAGCATCCAATTTTTGAAGATGGCAAACAACTGGTAGATATGATTTATTTAAAGAAAATTTTATGATATTCC
>CALVAT010000028.1 GCA_944325565.1 Candidatus Gastranaerophilales bacterium | reverse complement strand
TGGCGTGAGGACAAGGTGTATAGCTATGAACTTATGTGGCAGATTTTGGGGTATATTATAGACAATCCGTCTGAGAGTGATAATCTTTTTAAAACAATTACGGTAATGATAAAAAGCGGTAAATATTCCTTGAAAGATATGTCTGATTTTTTGATTATTGCGGATAAAGGCAAAATTGATTTTAATGCTGTTTTTAAAGCACTTTCTTCTGGGGCAAGGTTTGAAGATTTAAAAAGACGAATTATGTAATATCATTTTATCTTTTTGTCACAGTCTTTTGCTGTTTGTATTCTTTTTTGAAAAGTAAATCCTGTTTGTATTTTATGATTTCATCATATCCGAGTTTTTCTTTCAGTTTTTTGAGTTTAGGGTATTCTATTTTATTGGCCTCAACCGGCATATAGTGTTCTTTGTTTGATATAAACGAAGCTTTTCGTGCTTTTTGTCTGTATATTTCATAGTTTTTGGGGTTAATAATTTCGACTTTTTTATACATATATGAATCCTTCTTTAATATTATTGTACGACAATTGCGTCTATGTACCATTTGTTATTTTTAAACTCTAAATTCTGGATAAATAGCTGAGAATTTTTTTGAACAAGAACTTCTGTTTCTCCGGCAAGAGAGTTTTGCGGAAGAGCCATATCAATACATGCTGCTTTGGTTTTTGGCGGCAATGTAATATTCCATATAATCTTGGAGCCGAATTTGCCTGATTCTCCTATATCCGGATTTAAACTTGTTGACATAAATCTATTTTGAATGATTTGATAGTTGCTCAGTTTTGTTGCAATAAGTTTTTTTAATTGCTCCAAAGATGAATTTTGATTTGCTCTTAGAATATCACCGAGGGTTTCATGTCCTATTTTTACACTGTCGACAAATCCGTAGTCTTCACCTCTGGATACTTTAATTGATTCATCCAAAGATTGTTTGTCGAGGTAGGATTTTATTGTTTTAGATTGTTGGGGCAGCTCTCCTGTGTTTATTTTTTGTGATTCTGATTTATAAAGCATCAGTGCCTGAGATTCTTCGTCTGATATTGTTTGGCTAAAATTTTTCATCATAAGTTTTATGTCTTCATTAGGTAGTTTTAGCCCCGTTGAGTTGTATGCTTTTAAAAATCTTGGATTATCAAAGAAAAATTTAGCGAATTGAGAATCATTTTTTAATATGCAATAAGTACAAGATAGAAAGTCTTTATCTGCTATATTGATATTTTGCGAAAGCTTTCCTAAAATTGGTTCAAGTTCTGGCATATCTTTGAAAATATCATCGGTTTGATAATTTAACATATTGTCAATAAAGATATCAATCTCTTTTAAATTAAATTTGTTTTTTGCAAATTGGTTTATACTGTTTACTACATTTTTGTTTATGGTTCCTGTTGAATCAGCAATCGGCATTAATGCCCACAGTATATTGCTTACGCTTGTTTCGTCTTGACTCATTATATTAACCTGATATCTTTTTTGTTTAATTAATGAATCTAGCATTTCTTTGAATTCTGGCGTTTCATCCCCGAGTGCAAAAACAGCACATTTAATTTCTTGAGCTTCGTTGTTATCAAGGAGATTTGACTTTAGTATATTGTCAATGGTCACTGTGTTATATGGATTATTAGCCAGTTGTATAGAATCTGTTACTTTTTCTATAACAGCCGGAGTTTTAGTTAAAGTTGCAGTTTGTTTTTGTGTGTTGATATAACGTGCTGCAGGAGAGCTGAGTTCAACAACATCTTTAGTAAGACTATTTTGTAATTTGGGCATTACTGCGACAGGTTTTAATGGTGTTTTTATGGGCGGTATGTGTCCTGATATGTTTTTTAAACAAAGTGAATGAATATTTTTTAAAATGTTTATACTTGTCAATTTTCTACCTTAAACAATAAAATTTTATAATAACTGTAATCAAAAAAATTGCCTTTTTTAATAATAACCTAAAAAGGCAATTTTTTTTAATTATTTTTTTATTTACCTTATAATTTTGTGCATTCGTGAGTTTCTATATATTGTCTGGCTTGAGTATCAAAGTTGGAGTTCCAGCTTCTTTCTCCGATTTCACAGTTTGTGTAATATGCTTTGCCGAATTTTATATAGCATTTATTAACAGCATCGACTTTGCAGGAGTAAGATTCTGTGTTGTCCGGTGTATAAGTGCATTTGCCATCCAGTATTCTTTGAGCTATTTCTTCTTTTGTCTGGTAGCAGCCGCCGTATGAGCCTCCACCGATTTTGTCCATTTGGACAAAGCAGGTGTTGACATTGTTGTCTTTGCATTCAAATTTTCCGGGTTTTGCATTTACTGTTGTGAAGATATAGTTGATGTCTTCATAGTTAAATGCAGCCCATACTGTATTCGCGGCCAAAAATAAACCTAAAATTGATAAAAGTAATTTTTTTGTTTTCATACACTGCTCCTTAATTCTTATGCTTTTGGGGTCTTATTACAGGCAGAAGGGAGTTTTGCGGATAAAAATCATCAACAATGCCAAGCGGGCCCTGTATTATGAAAAATTCCAGCAAATCGCCTTCTTCAACTCTTAAATCTTTGAAAGGTATTTTCATCTCAAGAAAATCTTCAAATACGTGTTCAATACCGTTTTTCAATTGTATAACCCACAGATTATCGCGAGTTGCATGCGCAAGCTGTGCGTTAAAGTAAAAATTTTTAAATAGAGTTAGTTTAACTTCGCTGTTATATTGCTCTCTCAAAAGAGGTATAATTGTTTCTGTTTTATTTATCGTTCGGATTGGAGACGCAAAATAATGCGAATCAGGTTTGTTTTTAAAGTAGATATAAATCTGGTTGAAATCTTTAAAACCCTTGTCTTTGTCCAGAATATAACTATTTATATCGAATCTCAAATATAAATTGTCGTAATCATATCCAAAATATATTTTGTTAAAAAATCGTTTTTCCTGCATGGTTGGAGTTGCTGGAATTTCAAGGCATCCTCCGGCTTCCCACTTTTCTAGCGGGTCTTTACCGTTTAGAACAAAATTTTCGAATGCTGTTTTCGGGTATCTTGAATGTGTTTCCAGGTAGTTTGACAGCGGCGAATCAAGATATGGGGGCACAGGTTTTTGAATATATTTATATATATTTTTCAAATGTTCTCTGAACATATGGTCAAAGATGTCATCCTGTCCGGAATCATTTGGCTCGCCATACCACCAGTACCAGTCACTGCTTTGCGCTACATACAATTCTTTTTTTGCGAGTTGTACTTCTTGTGAATCAGGATGAGTTTCTTCATACTCTTTAAGATCGCAGCGGGCTTTGTCCATGTAACTCCAGGCAAGATTTTTTGTAGGTTCGCCTATCCAGAGCATAAAATCTCTGTTTATCCAGGAGCCGGCATGTACGTGTTCCAGAACAAAGGCATTATCTTCTTTGTCTATTTCGTTTACTCCGTCAATATAGTCGCTTACTTTTACGATTTCTATATCCCTATCATTTATCAGGAGCCCGTATAAAGTTTCTAAAAATTCGTGACCGTCATTTGCATAGCTTTCCCAGCAATTTTCGCCGTCCATTGCTATTGTTAAAAGATGTTTCTGGTTCGGTGAGCTCTGGAGTTTTCTTTGAGTTGTTTTGATTCTGTCATAAAGGTCATTTGCTGCTTTGACGGGGTCATGATGAGGGTATTCAAAACCTATTAAATTAGGTATAACGGCATCTCTAAAAAGCAGATTTATACATTTGCCGTCATGTTTGTATTTGTAGGTTAAAGACAGATCATAGGGGTCTTCCAGATATCCTCTAAAATCTCTTACAAATTCTTTTTTGAGTGTTTGTTCAAGCACTCCCTCGTCAGAAATTGTCCATTTTATACCGGCGTCCATAAACAGTTGCAGGGTTTTTTCGCTGATACACTGTTCTGACGGCCACATTCCCTGCGGGCGTTTGCCAAAAATTTCTTCAAACCTGTCGAGTGCATATTGTACATTGTATCTGGCATCTTCTGTCATATCAGAGTGAAGTTCAACAATATCCGCATTTGGATTTGTTGCTTTTATATCGTTTATATCCAGCAGAACAGGCAAAATCGGGTGATAGTAAGGGCTTGTCGAAATTTCAATTTTTCCCTCATCCTGATATTTTTTGTATGCGGGGATAATTTCTCTTATTATTTCTCTTTGAAGTTCTATTATGCGTATTCTGTCTTCAAGAGTAAACTCACCGTTTTTTTTGTTAAATAGTGCTTTTATTTCTTCATTTTCACGATAAATCGGATCAAACCAGATGAGGTTAAACCAGGCCATGATATCAGAATAGTCCTGATTTGAAAAATCGTTGATGCCTGTGTGTCTTGCGTTAAAACGTTTGTCATACAGTTTTTTGTATTCTTCATTCGGCAAAACCATGTTTGGATAATTTGCATCGAAAAAGTGGTTTAAAATGAACTCTTTTTCATCATCTGAAAGATCTTCAACCGGAGTTATTGTGAGTTTTGAATAAATATCATGGCTTGCATTGTAACCATAGTCATATATTGAGCCAATCAACATTGGAACAAGGTTGAAATTAAGCTTTAAATCAGGGAATTTGTCCATAATAAGGAGCATATCAAGGTAATCTTTAACAGCGTGGAGTCTTACCCAGGGCATAAGATAGATTCCGTTTTGTTCTGATTTATATATCGGTTGATGCATGTGCCAGATAAATGCAACCGAAAACTTTTTGTTCATTTTTTGACCCCTGTTTTGTGTTTTGCCAGAATTTTTTATTAAAAATACGTCCTGCAAATGAATTGTAGCACAAAACTTAAGGCGTGTCTTGGCGGATTGTTTTTTATAATGTACATTTTTATAAAAATTTCCAAATATTAAGTCGTTTAAGTTTGTTCGAGAAAAATTCGTGATAAGGCTCTGCCGAACAAAAGCAGCCAGTGGCTGGTTTTGTGAGAGGTAAGCGACGTGAACGAATTTTTGACAAAGCGAACAGTAGAGCGTAAGCGATACTTGTGAGCCTGTCACCGAAACTTAACGAAGTTAAGTGTAGGCGAGTGACACATTGAAAAGGTGAGCAGGTGCTGGCTGCGGTCAGCCGGCAGCACCTGCGACACTAGATTAGCTTATAGGTGTTGATAATATTTATTATGTAATATTATTGGGGACTTTTATATTTTCAGCCGGAAGTTTCATTTCAAATTCAGATACTGCGCTTTTACAACAACTAATTTCAACCCCAGCTCGCGAACTCGGATTTTTTATCTTATTTAATTTTTATTTATCATCATCTAAGAAAAAATCCTCAAACACACTCGCTTTGTTGTTGTTTCAATAAGTTGTTCTAAAAAGCTCCGTATAAAATTTTCAATGAAACTTCCGGCTTTAATAAGTAAAGAAAAAACAAGAAGCAAAAGAGTATATTATTTTTTTATACCAGATACTCAGTTTTAACATTAACTAATCCTCATCACAGGCTTGCGAACTCGCTGCGCTCAGACACACTCGCCCTGACAATGTTCGGATAAGTTTTTGTATAAAACTACGTAAAGGTAAAAAAATAATATACTCTTTTATTGCTTTCTGTTTATTAAAGCCGGATGTTTTATTGAACCTTCTGGCTGAAAATGTTTTGTTCAGCAGAGTAAGCTCTGGCGCTATATTATTTCAAAAAATATTTATCCCTGTTTTAAAAATTCTGGAATCTGGCAGGCTTCTATCGTGCCAGTAACAATTTCCCACTCGGGCATTGCTTCTTGCAGCTCATCTCTCATATGTGCAAGCAGTCCGGGAATAATAATTTTTCTCGTGTTGACTTTTTCTAAAAGTCCGAAATTTTTAACAGAACGCGCAACAAGCTCGGCTGTAAACTTATCAGCCGACCATGCTGTTAACACGCTCATTCCGTCAGAAGGAGTAACAACAAGATATGAACCGAACGGCAGCGACTCAAGCTCTCCTGCTACAGCAAAATATGTCAGTGCAAAGTTTGTAGTCAAAAGTATTGGAGCATTTTTGTCCGGTTCGTTAAATTCATATACCTTTGCTTCGACCTGTAGTGGTTTTTGTGGATTTGTATAAATATTCTGTCGTAATGTAAAAATTGTGGATAAAAGCGCGCTGTTAAATTCTGGAAGAACAATGATATTAGCATATCTGCAAAGAAGTACAGACGCTGCTGCTGTTAATTGAAAAATATCCATTTTAGATGGAAGTTTTACCATAACAGGGTAAGTCAGCGGTGCGTGGCGTTTTATTATTGCCGCACGTCTTATGAGAGTAAGCTCCTGTACAATATTTTTTAAGTTGTTATTTTGATATTCTATCTCAAGTATAATATCTTTTGCACCATTATCAATAGCCTGCATTGAGGCTTTTTCCAGTGATTCAAAATCAGCTGCACTCACAATTTTATACGTTGATATTTGTGAAATTACAGCAATGCCAAGAGATTTTATTTTTTGTGATGCATTTTCAATATTGTTTCCTGTCAGATAAACAGCATCAACTTTGAACTTTTCCCCTATACGTTCAATTTCGTAGTTTGCTATTTGTTCAAGCTTTTTATCAAAGTCTTTGTCTGTTGAATCAAGGGCAATAGCAATTACCGTACGGTTAACAAATGTTTTCTCGTGGCGGTACATTACATTCTCGCCGCCTGTTGTCAGCGAGTCTGAAAGTTTTATTTCGTGCTGTTGAATTTTTGATGATTCTTCGAATTTTTCTTTTAGCTCCTGCGGTATGTGCGGGCATTTTTCTATATCAGCCTGTTTTTTAGCAAGCTTAAGAGCATAGGCCATGCAGGTAGGGCAGCCGCATTTTTTACAGTTTGTAGCTTCTGCTTTTTTTGCTCCTGGGAGATATTTAAAAATTTGCATACCTGTAAGGTTCATTAGTTTTTATCCCCCTTAAATACTGCTTTCATTGCTTCAACGCTTTTAGGATTCCATAAAACAACTATGTCCGCTCCTGCGCTTATCATTGCTGATGCTCCTGATATTTCCCACATAGCGGCTCTTTCTTTATAATCCCCCCATTGTGCGCTAAAGGTATCTGATTTAGCCTCTTTAGCTCTGTAAGATTCCTCGCCTATGAAAGCGATAACCGGCATATTAAGCATTGTGTCACCGTCAAAAGCTGCCTGTCTGATTTTTTCAATAATACTGTATCCGTAATCCAGCCCGTAGCCGAGCCCTCCCATATCAGGATCAATAAGGATTCTGTCAGGCTGCATTCCTTTGTCTATGGACAAAATATTTAATTCTTTTGCCAGATTTATATCAATCGGGCTGCGTAAAACAAGAATATGATTATTTTTTGCAACGACTGGAACAATCTGTTCGTAGGTGCTTTCCTGCGCAAATGAGATAATACATTCTTTGGGAGCATATTCTGCAAGCAGCGGTAAAATTTTTAAATCTACAGTATCGTTATTAGCTCCTCTAAGAATAAGAGGCTTTTGTATTTTTGATAGAGTATTTTTTAAAAAATCTTTTATTTTTTCCAGATTTTTATCTGTATTTTCTTCTGTAAGATTAAATTTTACAGATATTATGTCCGCCGCCGAGTTATCGGCTTTTTGCAGCATTTGTTCTGTTGTTGAGCAGTTCCACTGTTCTTTTAAAACTTGCGGGTATGTGTTGTCAAGGATGTAGGGGATTTCTATTGCAATAAGCGGCTGCACATTGTTGCCGTTTTCTTCCATAAATGAGCGGGCGCTGTTTCCGCCAATTATTAAATCCCCGAGTTGTGTTTTCCGTATTTTTTCTTTAATCCTAAAAGACAGATCTGATTTGTTCATAGCTTTTATATTAAAAAGTAAATGTTTTGTTGTCAATTGTAAAAAAAAGGGAGTTGTTGTTAAACAAACCTCCCGTATTTCCCCATTTCTCCGTATATTTACGCCTAATGTTTAGTGCGTTAATATTCGATACCTTGTCTTGCCATAACACCCATATCAAAGTAGTGTTTAATTGGCTTCATTTCTGTAACCAGATGAGCCATTGCAACAAGCTCGGGGTGAGCATATCTGCCTGTTAATACAATTTCAAGGCTTTCTGGTTTGTTCATTAATACTTCTTTTACTTCTGCAACTTTAATCATATTCATTGCTACGCAGATGTTAATTTCATCTAAGATGATAAGCTGGTATTCACCGCTTTGAATAGCTTGTTTTGCAAGTTCCCAGCCTTTTTTAGCTTCTTTATAATCTTCGATGCAAACATTGTGTTTGTATACAACCCTGTCCATCCCGAACTGATGAACTTCTAAATTAGGTAAAAACTGACCGGCAGAGGCTATTTCTCCGTAAGTTGTACCGGAATCACCTTTGGTAAATTGAATGACAAGAACTTTCCAACCATGGCCCAGTGCACGCAAAGCTAAACCAAGAGAAGCTGTAGTTTTTCCTTTACCATCCCCTGTGTAAATTTGAATGTAACCATGTTCTAACAAAGTTTTGTCCTCCGAAATTGACAGATTCTAATCTCATCTATCATTATAAATTCTCTTTGACTGTTTTTTATCGATTAAATGATGTATATCACTAATACGCTAGTGCGGAATAGGGTACAAAATACACTTATTATGCAAAAAAAATGCATAACCAGTTATCCCCGAAACATTTTTTTTATTTCTATATGAAAATAAAATTAGATTCTTATCCGAACTTGTACAATCTATATTAAAACAAATTTTGAACGCATGGGCAATTTTTATTCTTTCCATGCTTTTTATTTTACAATTTTACCTGTGTAGCAAAACGCAAAACCTAATAAAATAGCTCTTTTGTGTCTTTTGAGAAAAGTTTTACATTATTTTTTTTATAATTCTTAAAAAAGACTTGAAACCATGGATATGAGAGTATTAGCTCTTTGTTTATAAAAATAATATGCGTTAATCTTTTGTAATTATTTTTCCTTCATAGAATGAATTTGATGCAATACAGGCTTTTCTTTTATTATTTCCAGATATTTTTTTATAACCTCCTGCGGCATATACATATATAACCCATAAAGATCTGAGGTATCTACTTTTTGACCTTCAGGTGTGTTAGCAATTCTTTCTTCTATAATTTTATTCGGATCATTGGTTCCATATTTTTTTACAAAATCATAATAATCCAAATCTTTGTCATATTTGTCCACGGGGAGAAATTTTCTTCCTCTTTTGTAGTGTGCAGCATGTGAATTGCTGTCTGCAATAGATAATATATTAGGCTCAATACCCTCTTGAAGACAGTACTCAACTGCTATCTGATCGGCTAATTTGCCTATACCGCTATATTTTGTTTCATCATTATTTTGTAAATAGTATATGGATATTCTATCACCTAATATACCCTGCTGCGGGAAATTATCCAGCAATCTTGTATTCTCCAGAACATCATAATCAAATAAGTAGTTAAATCTTGCTTTTTTCCAGTCATCAATAACTACAAATCCTATTTCCTCATGTGTTTTGGGCGTTAAAAAATAATAACTTACACTGGAGTCTTCCTCTGTCTTTGCTATATCAACTGTCATCGGTCTTTTTTCTATGTCGCCGGTATTTTGGTTCAAAACCTTTATATAAATTGTCCCCTTGTCTAGAGGGTTTAAAACAGCCTTTATTTTTTTAGGTGTTTTGGTTTTTGGACAAATATGATTAAATTTTATCTCAAATGGCTCAGTTTGTTTTTGAGATTTTTCAAAGACATCTTTTTTCAGAGGGGTAATTATTTCAGAATCATTGTTCTTGGGGATAACCCGCTGTTTAGGTCTTATGTATCGGTCTAATTGTAATAAGCTGTTAAAATCGTCTATATGCATATAATGTTTTTTCTGTTTCAACTCTACAAAAACCAGAAAGAAAAATAATTGCTATTATATGATAAAATGATTAATATTGGTTTATATTTTTTAATTATCCAGGCTTTGTGTAATGAATTTTAACCGGAATTACTATAAAATACTCGGGATAGAACCGACTGATGATGAAAACAAGATTAAACAGGCGTATAAGGCGCTTGTTAAACGCTGGCACCCTGATGTAAATAACAATTCGATTGAAAGCCGTCAGATGATGAAAGATATTAATGAAGCTTATGAGATTCTTTCTGATTTTAGGCTTAGAAATGAATATAACAAAGTAATGTTCGGATCAGTTAAAGGTAAAAGTAATATAAGAAGTTACTCTTACACTTCTTCTTATAAACCAGTATCGGAAGAAGTTCGCGAACGCGTGCATAAAAAATATGAAAATAAATATAAAGACGCTAATAAATACTATAGTGATTTTGAAAAAAACATAGAAGAAGGCAAAAAAAATGTTTGTTCTGGTTCTTTTTTAGATAAATTGCATATTATTAGATCTGACGCAATGTATCTTCCTGCTTTTATAAGGTTGTTTATGCAGCCGGTATTTTTTATTTTTGCATTAGTCTGGCATATGGCTGATGTTATCGGAAGTATTTTGCTTGCCTTTGTAAATCTTTTCGCAGTGGAAAAGTAATAAAATACGGCACTAAAAAGTCCCCTTTAAATAAAAAAAATGTTTGCAAAGTTGTTGCAAACATTAAATAAACACGAGGATATTAAGAGAGAGAGAGTATATGGATAAAAACTTTATTGTCTTTTGTTTTTGTTAAGTTTCAATCAATAAACTTAAAAGTTTTGAATTTTGTTTATGTCTTCCTTTAAATTTTTGATATCCCTTACTCTTATATAAAGTATTTTTTAAAACTGAAATTGCTTATTTATTGTAAAATGTTAAGAATTCTTAATGTGTTTTGTGCTAGTGTGATTGTTGTTTTTTTAACTATTTAAATAATTAAAATGTTAACAAAAGTTTACATAGTTAGCTGAAAAGCAGATAAAGAGCTATGGATTGACATGTCGATGTTTATTAAATATGTCTTTATGTTTAATAAACAAACAGTGCGCTTTATATAAAAAAGGGCTTAAAATTTAATGAAATCAATGGAAATCACTTGCTTATGAATTTTGAGCATGTAAGATAAAAATGTGGGGCGTATTATGTCCAGAAGGGAACGGTTTTTATGCCGGAACACATACCCGATGAACTTTGAAAAAACAGCTTGCCGGAACTTTTGCAACAGATTTAATTGTTGTGTTAATTCTCCGATTAAGCGGACATAAAATACCACAAAACTTACATAACAACACTTAAAGAAGGTCAAATGTCAAAAGATGTAATTGAATTTGAAGGCAAGATTTTGGAATCTCTTCCTAACGCAATGTTTCGTGTAGAGCTAGAAAACGGACATGAAATTCTTGCCCATATATCAGGAAAAATCAGAAAGAATTTTATTAAAATTCTTCCGGGTGACAAAGTTAAAGTCGAAATGACCCCATACGACTTAACAAGAGGCAGAATCACCTACAGGTTAAAATAATGCATCAATGCTGATCCTTAAACCGTAAATCAAAACGGTAATGCTCTGAGGATAAAAGGCAAAAGATGATAACTTATATATATTATTGTTCCGCCTCTCGGAACATACGCGGCAAAAACAATTAAATACTAGATAAGGAAAACACAATGAAAGTAAGAGCATCAGTTAAAAAAATGTGCAAAGACTGCAAATTCATCAGAAGAAGAGGAAGAATCACAGTTATTTGCAAAAACCCTAAACACAAACAAAGACAGGGTTAATCGGTTTTCGTAAAGGAAATCCAAGATTCGGATTTTGGCGTGGCTGACCGAGCAAAGCGAAGGAACGCCACATGTGAACAAGAGTGTGAAGCGTAAAACGAAATTCAAAACCTTGTGAACACCAAGAATCCGACACAACAAACCAAAAAACAATCATAAATAACATAAGGAGAAAAAATGGCAAGATTGGCTGGGGTTGATTTACCCCGTAACAAAAGAATGGTAATCGCATTAACCTATATCTACGGTATAGGCCCGACTCGTTCTGCTAAAATTCTTGAAGCTTGCGGAATTTCCCAGGATTTGAGAACAGACGATTTGACAGATGACGATATCAAAAAACTCAGAAATGAACTTACAAATTATCACATTGAAGGTGACTTGAGAAGAGAAGAATCTCTCAACATCAAACGCCTTTCTGAAATCAACTCTTACAGAGGTATGAGACACAGAAGAAAATTACCGGTAAGAGGTCAGAGAACAAAAACTAATGCAAGAACAAGACGTGGTAAAAAAACCGGTCCGGTAAGTAAGAAGAAGTAGCGATTCCCTGAAAGCGAGGTACTAAGTGAGCAAAAGCAAAGCGCAGCGAACGGCATACCAAGCGTAAAGGAAATCCAAGACAGCGGATTTTGAACGTGGCTAACTGAGCGAAGCGAAGGAACGCCAATAATCCAAGACAGCGGACTTCCATACGTGCGACCGAAAAGGCGAACTTAAACGACGTAAATGTTTTTGAAAAACTCCATAGGAGCACGTATAATCTGTTAAAACAACAAAGAGTAATAAATTTAAAGGAAATAAAAATGGCAAGACCAGTAAAAACTAAAAAGAAAGAAAAAAAGAACGTATTGCAGGGTGTTGTACATATCCAGTCAACATTTAACAATACAATCGTAACTTCTTGCGATACTCAAGGTAATGCTATTGCCTGGGCATCAGCAGGCGGATGCGGTTTTAAAGGTGCAAGAAAAGGCACTCCGTTTGCCGCACAATCAGCAGCAGCTCAAGTAGCTAAAAAATCTGTTGATCAAGGTATGAAAAAAGTTGAAGTCTATATCAAAGGCCCTGGTTCAGGTCGTGAAACAGCTATCAGAGCTATTCAGGCTGCGGGCTTAGAAATCACTTTAATCAAGGACGTTACACCGATTCCACACAACGGTTGCCGTCCGCCTAAGAAAAGAAGAGTTTAGCATGCGCAAGCCGGAGTGAAGCCTTGCAGGGCTTTCAGAACTGAAAGACCGAAAAGGCGAAACTTAATATCGGCGACGTAAGAGTTTTTGAAAAAAACTCCACAGGAGCAAATGAGATTTATAAATAAACTCCGGAATAACAAAAGATATGCGAATACTTTTCAATAAAGTTAAGTAAATTTAAAGAACAAAGGAGTCAAAATTGGCTAAATATACAGGACCTTCAAATAAATTATTCCGTAACTACGGTGTTACGGACTTATCAAACAGAAAGTTGGTTTCTTCTTTGAGACAGACTGCTTCAGGTCAGCATGGTGCTGCAAGAAAAAAACTTTCTGATTACGCAATTCACTTAAATGAAAAACAAAAAATCAGACTTACATATTTGGTAAGCGAAAAACAGTTTGCTAAATATTACAACAAAGCAGCTAGAACAAAAGGCGTTACAGGTACTGTTCTTTTACAATTATTAGAAAGAAGAGTTGACAACGTATTGTTCAGAGCAGGCTTTGCAACGACAAGAAAACAAGCAAGACAAATCGTTAACCACGGCCATGTGCTTGTTAACGGTAAAAAAGTTGACATTCCATCTTACCTAGTAAAAGCCGGTGACGTTATTACAATCAGAACAAGAAGTGCTGAATTTGTAAAAACAGTTATGGAACCGCTTGATGTAGCTGCTCCTCAATGGATGACAGTTGATGCAGCTGCACAGAAAATCGTATTCGACAGAATACCGGAAAGAGAAGAACTCGATCCTGAATTTAAAGAACAACTCGTTATTGAGTACTACTCAAAATAATCCACATAAAAGCTAGACTGCCTTTATGGCAGCTTTTGCGAATCAGATTCCGAATAACTACAAATTAGGAGAAAAACAGATGGAATTAAAAATTAAAAACGTAACAACAACAACTGGTTCTGACGGTTCACAATACGGTAAATTTGTAATCGAACCTTTGGAAAGAGGTTTCGGTAACACAATCGGTAACGCTTTAAGACGCGTGTTGTTATCTTCTTTAGAAGGTGCAGCAGTTACTGCCGTAAGAATTGAAGGTATTACTCACGAATACACAGCAGTTCCGGGTATTGTTGAAGACGTAATTGATATAATGTTAAACCTCAAGGGTATGGTAGTAAAAACAGAATCTTCTGAACCTGTACAATTGAGATTAGACGTTGATAAACCGGGCCCTGTGCTTGCATCTGATATTGAACTTCCTGCAGGCGTTAAAATTGTTAACCCTGACTGGTTGATTTGTACAGTTGCAGAAGGCGGTTCTATTCACGCTGATATCGTGGTAGAAACAGGCAAAGGTTATATCGCTCATGACGTGTTGAAAAACAATGACGGCTCTATGCCGATTGATATGCTTCCGATTGATGCAACATTTATGCCTATCAAACGTGTCAGCTACAATGTAGAAAATACACGTGTAGGCGACGTTACTGACTTCGATAAATTAAACCTCGAAATCTGGTCTAACGGTTCTGTTGATGTAAACGTTGCATTATCTCAGGCTGCTAATATCTTAATCGAACACTTTATGCAGATTGCTGCTATAACCGGCGGGGCTCCTGTTATTCCTACAGTTGCTCCGGTAACAACATCTGCTGTAATCGAGGAAGAAGAAGTTGTTGATAATTCTGCTCCTTCAATTTCTATTGAAGATTTGGAATTGTCAGTAAGAGCTTACAACTGCCTTAAGAGAGCAAGCATTAACAACATGGCTGAGCTATTGAAAAAATCAGAACATGATTTGTTAAATATTAAAAACTTCGGTAAAAAATCATCTGATGAAGTTATTGAAAAATTACACCAGTTCGGCTTAGACCTTATGCCTAATCCGGAAGGTGTAGATATGGACGAACTTGTATAAGTGTCCGTATTTATTACAGAAAATAATTAAGAAAAAGGACAAATAAAAATGAGACACCAGTCTAAAAAACACACATTAGGAAAAGCACAGGATCAAAGAAAAGCTTTGTTGCGTTCTTTAGCTACTGAACTTATTTTGCACGGTGAAATCAAAACTACAATGGCAAGAGCAAAAGCTCTTAAACCATACGCAGAACAGATTATCACTCTTGCAAAACAGGGTACACTGCATTCAAGAAGATTGGCTGCTAAATTCATTTTTGACAGAGAAACTGGCAAATTTATGAATTTTGAAACAGGCGAAGTTCTTGAAAACGTAACAAAAGCTGATAAAGAGCAAAAAGCTGTTGCTCAAACTGTTTTGAGAAAATTATTTGCTGAAACAGGTAAAAAATACTCAAACAGAAACGGCGGTTACACAAGAATCTACAGAATGCCTCCAAGACGCGGCGACGCTTCTGAAATGGCATTGATTCAACTCGTTTAGGCGAGGGTGTGATGCCGAAGTATTCAATGATAGTTGAATATATCGGAACAAATTATTCGGGCTCACAAGTTCAGCCTGATGCGGTGACAATTCAGTCTGAACTTAACAAAGCCCTTAGTACATTGATATCAAAATCTGACGGACTGGGTGACAATGATGAAAATTCAGTGTTGCAGGGACGTCATTATTTTAAAACAGTAAAAACAATTTTCTCCGGCAGAACAGATGCAGGGGTACACTCAAAAGGTCAGGTTGTCCATTTTGAGAGTGATATACCGATTGTTGCTTCAAGGTTTATTAACTCGATGAACGGATTGTTACCTGATGACATAAGCGTAAAATCCGTCAAACAGGTTGAAGATACGTTTCATGCCCAGTTGAGTGCAAAATACCGCGTGTATCAATACAAAATAGTCAATCGACAGCAGCGTTCTGCCTGGGATGGTCATTCTCTTCTGATTCGAGAACCCTTAGACTTGGAAAGAATGAACAGGGCGCTGGAATTTTTGATAGGCGAACACGATTTTACGTCTTTTAAATCTTCTTCCACCCCGAACCCCGCTAAGTACTGTGTTGTGTATAAAGCACATTGCACAAGAGATGACGAAGTCATCACCTTCGAAATAGCTGCAAACAGGTTTTTGTACAACATGGTGCGTTGTATAGTCGGTACTTTGCTGATGATAGAACACAAAAAACTGGAACCCGAGTTTATGAAAGAAGTTCTGGAGGCAAAGGACAGAACAAAAGCGGGCCCGACAATCAGTCCTGACGGGCTGACACTTATGGAAGTGGGGTATGAACCCTACGACCTGACACATAAATAGAAGTAACAATCAATTTAATAAAGGAAACTGAAAGATGAAAACATATTCAGCAAAACCTCTTGAAGTTGAAAGAAAATGGTATCTAATCGACGCTGAAGGCAAAACTCTGGGTCGTTTGGCTACTGTTTGTGCTAACTTGTTGAGAGGCAAATTAAAACCTGAATATACACCTAACGTAGATACAGGTGATTTTGTTATCGTTATCAACGCTGACAAAGTTCAGGTTACAGGTAATAAAGAAACTGATAAAATTTACTTGCACCACACAGGATATCCGGGCGGATTGAAAACTGCATCATTTAAAGAAATGATGGAAAAAGATCCGAGAAAGGTTATCGAAAAAGCTGTTAAGGGAATGCTTCCTCACAACACTTTAGGTGCACAACAGTTTACAAAACTCAAAGTATATGTAGGTTCAGAGCATCCGCATGAAGCTCAAAAACCTGTAGTATATGAAATGGAGGTTAAATAATGGCTGATAACAAAATTTACATGGCAACAGGCAGAAGAAAGACCTCTATCGCAGTTGTTAAACTTGTAAAAGGTAAAGGCAGAATCTTCATTAACGGCAAGACTCTTGAAGCATATCTTGGTAACAGACCTGCAATGAAGATTCTTGTATACAAACCTCTTGCATTAACTGATAACATGGAAAACTTTGACGTAAGAGTAAAAGCCGTAGGCGGCGGTATCTGCTCACAGGCTGGCGCTATCAGACACGGTATCTCAAGAGCATTGTTGGAATACAATCCTGAATTAAGAAGCGTTCTTAAAGCAGAAGGCTTGTTAACAAGAGATGCTCGCGTTAAAGAACGTAAAAAATACGGTAGAAAAAGAGCAAGAAAAAGATTCCAGTTCTCAAAACGTTAGAGAAAAGCGCGCGAAGCGCAGAAATCTTTTTCAAACGAATTTTCAAAAAGCAGCTGCAAAACAGCTGCTTTTTTATTTTGCTAATTTTAAAGTAAGTGTAAATGTAAATTTATGTAAAAAAGTAAGCGTAAAATGTTTAGAATTTTGAAAATTGGGTATTTATAAAATAGAAGGATAAAATTAGTAAAGGTGAGTTATATGAAAAA
>CALVAT010000027.1 GCA_944325565.1 Candidatus Gastranaerophilales bacterium | reverse complement strand
ATTAGGAGGAGGTGGGATTCGAACCCACGGTACGCTACAAACGTACGACAGTTTTCAAGACTGCTCCAATCAACCGCTCTGGCACTCCTCCAATGAGTTAGATTATTGATTAGAGTAAAATTATATTAATAGAAAAAATACAAAATGTAAAGCACTTTTATTATTGAAATTTGGCGGTTGACTATAAGAAAAAAAAGTTTAAAATAAAAGATAATGTTGTATTGTCTTTTTAATGTGTTTATTCTCTAAAAAATTCGTGTTTAATTTGGAGTAAAGAAGATATGAAAATCCCCTCTATTAAAAATGTTCGAGAAAAATTCGTGATAAGGAGCCAAGCGACGTGAACGAATTTTTTGAGTGACACATTGAAAAGGTGAGCAGGTGCTGGCTGCGGTCAGCCGGCAGCAACTGCGACACTAGATTAGATTATGGCAACAGGCAAAAGGGCAAAGACTGTAAGTAATCCTTTAAACAAAAACCTCCATACTAATACGCTAACTCCTGGGCCTGCTGCTAGGAAAACTTTTGTTGAAAAAATAAAACAAAAAATAGCTGATTTTAAGGAATTTTGGGCTGAACTTAAAGAAATAAACAGAAATATTAAAAGACATCGTAGTGTTTATGTAAAATTCGGTGACGAATGGGTTCGAGAACATGACATCCCTAACATTACAAAGGGCGAATATGACGAATATTTAATCAGAAGACCCTTCAGAAAAGATAAAATAATTGATGCTAAAACATATTTTGAGTGCAATTGGTAGAAGGCCTACTACGGCAGTAGTTAATATGTAACGATTTTGAAATAAATAATTTTTTTTATTTTGTAAAACTTTCTTAATAATTTACAATTTGTATAGCAAATATAATAATTTACAAACTTTAAATAAACAATTTAAGAAAAAAAGAGAAGAGAATAGTGTTTATGAAAGTTAGTTTATCAACAAATGTTTTTTTGCATTCAAAAGTTAGTCAGAATAAAAATAAAAGTTCGGATACTTATTTATTAAATTCCCTGCCGGCGGATACTTTTGTCAAATCAGGCAAAAATGTTTCGTTTGGTTATAGTGATAATAGTCAAAAACGGGTATGGAATGAATATAAATTTAATCCACTAGAGGCTTCTGATCGTATTTTAGATGAGTATGCAGAAATATTTCATAAGTTTGATATTGATGAAATTATTAGCGAGAGATATCCGGTTGGACTTTTTACTTCCGGCAGGAAAGAAAAACAAAGAATAGCCCAAAAACGTTTAAAACCCAGAGTCCAAAAAATCGTGGATGAAAAACGTGAATTACTTTTAAGAAATAGTGAACTTCTTAAAAAAATGACTCTCGGAGAAAGTAACATTGTAAAACAAAAGTTAGCCTTCCAGAAAAGATTTTTGACCCCTCTTGAATTAATAAATGAAGGCAATGAAGATAAATATCTTCCTAATGGTATTTTTATATACGGCAGTGCTGACACAAAGGATAAACATGATTTTGTTAACTGGATAAAAACAGAGGCACTGGAGTCTAAAACAGGATATAAAGAAATATTATATAAAGAAAATCCCGATATGTTTCTTACAGAAATTTCTAAGACTCTGGATGCAAATAAGGCATATTATAATAACCTTCATAAACATTCTATAGTTTATTTAAATGGTGCCGATAAATTAATGTCTGATAAATATAATCAGGAATCTCTTGATTATATAAATGATTTAAAACAGGTGTTAGAAAAAGCTGCCAAAGATTATCATACGACATTTATTGTTTTGACTGACTTATCTAAGGATAGTTTTGATGATGCAGTAATAGGAAAACATCGTTTCCCTCTGCAGTTGTTTTTAAAAGACGGAATACAACCTCAGGAAGAAGAAGAACTTGAAAAAATAAAAACAAGACTTGATCATCTGGAAAAAATGGCTGCCAGAGCAGATGACTATTATCAATTGGAATCTTATGACGATGAAGATTATTTTCTGTATCGCATGAGCCATTATGATTAACATATGATGATTGTTAAAATAAGGAGAAAATAAATGAGAATAAATTTTAGTTTAAATGGTCTTTATAACAAAAATCTTAACCCTGCTGTTGTAAAAAGTACCGGTTCACCTGCTATGGTTGTGAATTATTCTTCTATTCCGTCAACTGATACTTTTGAGAAGAGTTCTAATATTTCTTTTAAAGCATCTGAATCAACAAAAAGTATGCTTAAAGATTTAGCTGCTGCGGGTGGTGCTGTTGCTTTGGTTGCTGTTCCTACTGTAGCTGCAATTGCAGTAACAAGAAATGAACATCCTGAGGATATTTTTCTTCCTGACGGGACATACTTCGGAAATGTTAGAGATTTTAAGGTGAATGATGAGGCGGCCAAAAATGCAGGTATTGATTTTTCAAAAGACAGATTTACTTTTAGAGATCCTGTTAACGGTGTTTTTAAAAATCCTGAAAAAGGAATAGACATAAACTTTACACAGGGTAAATATATAGACCCTGAAAACGGCATATTCCTGGATAAATCAACAGGCATGTCTGCTGTTTACAATAATGGTCATTTTGATCCTGTTGCGATACCGAATGTTTCTTTCGAAGGTTATTATGACCCCAGCGCTCCCGTTTTTATACCCAAACATTATCCTCAAACATTACCGAGAGAAGAGTTTATAAATGAATATGGAATGCCGCCTGAAGAGTATTACAATAATATCAAGCCTTCTTCACCGGAAATAGGTTTTACTCCGATAGATAGACGTTCTGTTTTGGAGAAAATTCAGGATTGGTTTAATGATAAATCACCTGACAAAACGGATTATTGGGGAAGAGAAGTTGTAAGCATAAAAGATAGAGCAGGCAATATACATGAAGTGCCTCTCAGCGATAAATTGAGTGATATAATACACGATAGAAAAATGTCTTATGAAGATGTTCAGAACTTTATAACTTATCAGGCAGAACACCCTGTGGCAGGATATATTTCTGAACATACACCGCAGTATATGTCTGATTATAATCTAGTAGAACGTCCTCATATGGATGATTTTATTGCGAATGCAGATTCTCACTACAATAATACATCCTCAGACTTGTCTTCTCATTCGGATTCTTATGAAACAAATTCATCAGATTCTACGGATGGTTCTTCCGGGGATGGTTTTTCGCTTGATGGAACAGATGGCTCAGGTTTGGACGATTTTAGCGGAATGTTATAATATGATAACGTTTACTCCATACAGTTTTAATAAATATGCCGGATATAATAAAGCACAACAATTGCAGGTTAATTGTGCAAATCAAGATGCTGTTTTGGCAAAACACACTGACCCAAGCAGGTATAATGTTTCTTTTAAATCTTCCCCTCTTGCGTACCAGAGGGCAAATGCGAATATAAACGGCAACATGTTAAAACAGCAACTTTCTGCTGTTTTTCAATATGACAGAGATCTTGTTAGTCAGGCATATTTCGGGGAAATAACAGAAGAAACAAAATACAGCAAACCTGGATGGTATTTATATAAAAAGGAACAAGAAAATTCCCCTGTCTTTGAAAAAATTCAAGCAATGAATCCCCGTGCGTATATCAAGTTGTATAATGATTTTTATAACAATGAACTTAAAAGCGCATATGATGTTGCACATGGCAGGTATAAATACGTTGATAACAATATAAATAATAAGATTAGAAACATTTATCAGAATAACGGAGATTTGGAACAGTATTTTGAAGAAAGGCTTGATGAATACTTTTTAAGCGACAAAATCCAGCGTAAAAAAGTATCTGTTAAACCGGAAAATCAGGCTTATATGTCGGCTCAAAAGAATGAGTTTTCTTCAAAATTTTGCAAGAATCCTCTGCTTATGAGGCCTGAAGATATTTCAACCGTTCTAGATATTACTAATAATATGCTGGATAATGCAGATAAAGAAACTTATCTTTCTGTTTATAATGATATCAATAATATTTCTCAATCTCTGTATGACAAAAATTCTCCTCTTTTAATTGATTCTTTTGCAAGCTTGAAGCAAAAATTGATTCCATACTGGGAGTCTGAAATATTGCCTGAAAAATCAGCTAACATCGAAAAACAAAATAGTATTATATCTGATTTTAAAAATTCAGACCTTTATAAAGGAATGAATACTTTAAAGCAGATGGATTCGTTATTTTCTGCTGCAGGCTTTACTCTGGAACAAAAAACATTGTTTGCGCGGCAGCTTATGTCTAAAGATGAAATAAATCGTGCAGTAACACGTAATTTTTTTGATTTCTTAATAAACAACGTTCCTGCTTTATCTAAAAAACAAAAAATAGCCGGTAATGTTTTGGAAAAATTGAATATTGCTGATTATAATTTCCCAGCTTTTAAGGAAACTTTTATAGAAGATGTGAGAAACAAAAATACTGATTCTGCAGTAATTAACAAAGAACTGTGCGGTATATCGGCCGGAACAAGAGTTGCTGACATGCTTGCTGAAAAAGATGACTATATGATAAATATTCTCAACAGATATACTGACGAGGATCTTAACAAACTACTGGATAAACTTAAACCTCTCTGGATGAGTACAAAATATAAAGAAGCCTGTGAAGAAGAAGAAGCCAAGTATGATTTGGACAATAGATTTGAGGATATTTCTTCACGTTTGACGATGAAAATTGATGGAAAAGATGTTGGTATTTATGAATTCGTTGATGATTCGTTCCAAAAATTGTTTGGCAATGAAGCTAAATTAAGCCGGATAAACGATATAATGCTTTATAATATACTTGCCGGCAGAGCTGAATTGCAGCAGCACGACAGGAGAAATGATCTTGAATATAAATATATTATGGAACAGATGGAATCTCTCGTTTATATGCTCAGTGCACAAAACGAGGATTCTAAAAAACTTAATATAGAAATATCAAAAGTTCTCGATAAGTTAGAAAAGACATTCCCTGATCAGAGCAGAGATATTGTTTATGTAAGATCGACATTTGAGCGTATAAAAGACGGTATAAAAAAATCCATATTCCCTGGGGCTCTGGCTCTTAATACAGGCAGTCGTTTGCTGCACACTTTGCAGGCGGGTGTAACTGCGGGCGCAATGACCGGTGATCCGATTATGCTCAGTGTACTTACTCTTATGTATGGATTTTCGGCATTTAGTAATATAAAAAAGGAATTTGACAAACCATGTTAAAAGTTTCATTCAAATCTTATCCTGATAATCTGGATTTATTAATAAACAGCAAAATGAGAGAAAATTATGCGTCTATAGAAAATGAGATTGTACAAAAAGCTACTGACGAGGTGAATGATAAGTTTAAATCTCGTTTCAACAGGCAAATAAGCAAACTTCAAACAGAAACCGGTGCTAAAGATATTGCGAATATCCTTTCTGCAATAAGCAAAGCTTATAAAGATGCAGGGTTGAATAGGGATTCTGACATTATTGATTCACAAATAAAGAAGCTTAATATTGTGGGGTAGAAAATATGAAAATTGTATTTAATTCAAACCAACAAAATAAGGCCAAATATAAGCATAATTTTGGTCAAACTCCTGTTTATCTTCAAAATCTAAATGGTCTGCAAAATTATACGGATACATTTGTAAAGGATTCTTTTGAGAAAGAAAAAAGTACAAAAGTTGATAATCTTACATCTAGAGTTTATTCCAACATAGAGAAACAGTGGACGGATAAAGTTAATAATGTTGAGCGATACAAATCTGATTTGAATAAATCGGAAATGTTAAATAGAATTTCTCATGTGTTGTACAATGCAGGAGAAACTGAAAAATCCGCAGTGGTTTTGGCTGATTCTTTTAATAAATTGCCGCGTAATGTTCTTTTAAATACCGAAAAATCAAGAATAGATAATCTTATTTATAATCCAGAAAATCTGCAGATTTTAAAAGATTTTTATACTTCTTCAACTAACGCTGCTTCAAGATTGTATGTTATGAAAAGCTTGAAAAATCTTAATTCTCCATACTATCTTCCAGTTGCTGAGGATATGCTGGAGTTCGATAAAGATACTGCAGTATACAGCGACAGGCAAACAACTCTTGCAGCACGTGAATTTTTGCATTCTCATTATAATTTTAATTTGCTAAAAGACCCTCTTTCTCGGAATTCCACATACAAAAGTGCAGCAATGACCGTTCTGGATAAATGGGGGCTTCCTGTGGATGTATCTCTTTTAGACAAAATGAAGAATGATGAGGATATACAAATTCGCAATAAAGCATTGAATGTTGAATCACATTTGAAAAAATTGAAAAATATTACGAATGCTTCATCATTAAATACTCAAAAAACAAATTATTCTGTTGATACCAAAAAGCAGCTATCTTTTGACACCGTAGTTGAAAACCTTGTTAATAATGTTGATACCGCTGATACGATTCTGGAATTGAAAAGACAAAAATATCCTGACGGAATTTATAATGCTTCAAAATTAATAAAAAATATTAATAATATAAAAAATCCTGAAACACTTTCTGCTGTTATTAAATATATAGGCCAAACAGGCGCTTTTATTGAGCATCTTGACTATGTGAAACCGGCAGAAAACCAAAAGACACCTTATGATTTTGAAAGAGCAGAAGCTTATAGTAAAATTCTTTTGAGAAAAAATGCCCTGTCACCGTCGTTTAAAGGCTCTTCTGTTCCGTCATTCTCCTCACTTAGAAGGGTATGGGATAAAAAAAAGTTTGACCCGCTTAATGCACCTGACAGTACACTTGATGAGCTTGCTGAAATATTTCATAATGAGTTTAAATATAAAAGTTCAATACAGAGTGCTGCAGAAGAACGATACCCCGAGGGGTTTTTAGAATCATTGTTCCTGGATGACAATTACAAGAAAAAAATAAATATAGTTATAGATAGACTATACAACAGGGTGCAGAAAGTTGTAGAGCACAAAGAAAAACTGCTTAATGAAGCGATTGAATTAAAAAAGAAAAAGGCGCTTGGCGTAAGCAATATTTCAAAACAAAAAGTCCGTGTAAACTCTAATTTTATCGAACCATTAAAATTATCCAAACAGGCTCAGGATGTCCCATTAACTAACGGGATATTAGTTTACGGTCAGGCATTTGACAGTGATAAAAACAAATTTATTGACTGGTTGAAGAATGAATCCGATGCCTCTTTTGTGGAACTTACATATAAAGAGGATGCGCCATCTGAGTCATTAAATGAAATAGCGAATAGTTTAAATATTGCCAAAAATGTTTATAACCTGACGGGAAACAGAACAATACTGTATGTTAAAGGAATAGATAAACTGTTGACTGATTTGACATCGGATACAAATATGGACTACATAAATGAATTTAAAAACTATGTAGAAGCCGCAAGCAAGGATTTTCATACAACTTTCCTTGTTAAAACGAATTTACCTTTAAAAGATTTTGATTCGGCAGCAATTGCTTCTCATCGTTTCGGACTTAAAATAAATCTTTCTGAAGGGATAACAGAAGATGACCAGAAAAGATTGGACGAAATAAATAAGGAAATTGCTAGATTAGATGAAAAAGCAAGAAAACAATATGATTTCTATGAATTCGAGAGAGATGGTTATGACAATAGCGATTTTTGGTATCGAACGATAATGTATGACACTGATTTTTAGTCGGGAACAAAGTAAAAAATGAAGTTTAAAGTTTAAAGTTTATAAAGGGAAGCTTATGACAGCTCCCTCCATTCTTCATCAATATTGTTCTTTTGTGAAATCTTGAATTCGTTAAAATTGTCCATACTTTCCTTACTTATTCCGGGTTCAAATCCGCATTCGATTTCTTCAATAAAATCATCGACTGATGGTTTTTTATAATAACGCATCACATTATCCACCAGAGATTCTATGTCGCTGTTGGAATATTCGCTGCTGCTTTTGTTTTCAAGTAATTTCTTCATTATTTCGTCAGTATCAATGCTGACATTAAAAAATGATAGTTTCTTTTTTAAAATTTCCTGTAATACTTCAGGAGGACTCGGTTCAAGACCTATTTTGGCAGGTGACATATTTTTATCTAATATTCTTTTATCTATTCTTTGCGGTTCGTTTGTTGTTAAAAATAATGTGCATTTGTAATTTTGGGCACAATCCCTGGCAAGAGAAATAAAATCTTTTACAATTCGTTCTTGTTGAGCCCTTTTCACAGGGTTCGTATAAATATCAGGAGAAGCGATTAGAGTGTCGACTTCGTTCAGTATAATTATTGTTCGTTTTTTATCAGAAGATTTGTTGTAGTTTTCTTTCGCTCTTTGTGCCAAATCTTTTATGATTTCCAGCTTTTTTTCAGGCGAATTTTGAGCACTTAATTCTACCCAGTTAGGTTCTGCTGTGTAAGTTTGAGCTTCTTCTCCGAGCGCCCGAGCAAAAGTTGTTTTTCCTGTTCCTGTTGGACCATAAAACAGTATAATATCCGGAACTTTTGCTTCTTTTATATTATCGTTTTTTTCAAGCTTGTCATTCAATATTGTACCAATACAAAAAGTTTCAATAAGTTTGCCCTTTAATTTATCGTGGCCTACAATCCGGTTAAAGCCTTTGTCAGCAGCCATATTGGCTCTGGCTTCCATATATTGCATAATGATTTCGTAATTGTAGGACTGGTTCTTACCGCTTGATTGGCTCAGCATTTCATTGAGCTTTTTATATTCATTGTTAATATTTTCTAACCTGTCATTTAAGCTTTCCAGCGTATATAAGCTGGTGTCTGAATTTTGTTTTTCTTTTTCAATTTCTGCAAGAACTTTATAAAGTTCTTTTCTTTGCTGGTGTTCGATTTTTTCGTATAATTTTGCCTTGTCACTTTTTTCAAAACTATCACTCTTAAAATTGACCGGCATTGTAGAATTTGTCGAATTAAAGGTATTGGCTTTATATTGTCCATTGTGGATATTATGCGTATTTGTTATAAATGCTATTCTCATTAACTCTCTCCTTTTTGTATATTAAGTTTGTCAATGTATTTTTTTGTTAAGTAAAGAGAGAGTTATTGTAGAATTGAAATAAAAATTTACAAAAATAAAAATAGCATTCATTATAGAAGGCGATTTTATAAAAATATGCCCTGTGCGATTGTCTTGGTCGCTTGCGTTTAACGGTGATTCCGTGTTTTCTTTTCTTCTGTGGTTTCATCACTTCAAACAAAAGCACTCAAGCCTCAGTTCGCTCCCGATGTCATGGATTTCCTCCATGCTCGAATAGTTCGCTATTCGTACTAACTCGTTTTGCTCGTTTCGTCCGTACGAAAATCCGCTCGAACGCCAAAGCAGGCCCATCTTGCCGGAATAAATAAAAAAATAGAACGAACAAATTCGTTCTATTTTTATTTATTTACGCCCGGTGCGATTCGAACGCACGACCCTCTGCTTAGAAGGCAGATGCTCTATCCGGCTGAGCTACGGACGCATAGTGTAATATATTCAAGCTATACTTTATTTATAGCATATAAATTTTTTCATGCAACTTAAAATTTCAGTAAAAGTATCCCCTTTTAAGTTTCATCAATTTCTACAAACCAATCAATAAGCGGTTTTTTTTCACCAAAAGCAAAGTTGAATTTTTGCTCAAAGTCAGAACCTGTCAAAAAACTGTATCTGATATTAAAAGCAACTGGTTCTTCTTCAATACCCGAAGCTTTAAATTTTTCCGCAGAAATTGTGCTCTGGTCGTCGGCTAGCACGTTGGAATAATTCAGCCCCTGAAAACAGCAAAAAGGCACCTGTGTTCTGCCATTGGAGCCTATATAAAGCAGACCGAAAATTCGACATATTATCCCCCTGTGCTCGTAGACAGAGCATTTGTCGTTTATTAAAAACGGACAATCGTAAAGAAATGTGCCCTCACCCTTAAAATTTCTCTTTTCTTCTTTTATTCTTTTAACATTGTCAGCAATGATATTTTTTGTTTCCATATCCAGTTTGCTTATCCCCATCATCAGATAAGAAACCTCAATTTGAGAAAAAGGAAACTCAGCATTTTTGCAGCATTTTGCACAACCCTCTTTGCAGCGTATATAAGGTTTTTGCTTATGAAAAAAAGTTGTCAGTTTGTCATTTAAAAAGTTTAAATATTTTATATAGTTTTCCAACATTTGTAAAATCCCTGTAAAAAATAAGCTCACACAGTGCACTGCGCATATATACGAAGTGCACACTAATAGTTCAGTCAATATATTTATATAAATAAACTCATCTCAGCTCCGTTAACTATCTCATCTAAAAAATAACCTCTGTTGTTTTCCCTGTTTTAACAGAGGTTATTTATATATTAATTCAAATACAATTTAAAATAAGAATCAAGTTTTTCAAGCGCTGTACCCTAAACTATCTCACAAGATTAATTATCATCTCGACCGTTTCGGGATCATAATGAGAAAAGAACAAGCTTTTGCCGGTATCAAGAAGTCTGATTTTATCCATTTCTTCAGGTGTCAGTTCAAAATCGAATATATTAAAGTTCTGTTCCATTCGTTCTTTTTTAACAGATTTCGGAATTACAATTACGTCCTCTTGAGTAAGAAATCTCAAAGCCACCTGAGCAGAGGATTTGTTGTATTTTTCACCTATCGAAACAAGGGTTTCGTTTTTAAACATGTTGTTTCTACCCTCAGCAAACGGGCCCCACGCCATAATACGTGTATTGTATTTTTTCATTATTTCTCTTGCAGTTTTTTGCTGTTGAAAAACGTGAGTTTCCACCTGATTGATTGCCGGAGGTATTTCGCAAAAGTGAGCAAGGTCAATAAATCGGTCAGGATAAAAATTACTTACACCTATTGCTCTTGCTCTATAATCCTTATTTGCACGCTCCATTGCTCTATATGTGCCGTAATAATCTCCGAACGGCTGGTGAATTAAAAGCAGGTCAATATATTCTGTCTGCAATTTTTTCAATGATTCTTTGATTGAAGCAGCAGCTTTTTCTTCGCCCGCATTGGATATCCATATTTTTGTCACAAGGAAGAACTCATCTCTAGGAATTCCCGAATTTTTAATGACATTGCCGACAGCCTCTTCATTTCCGTAAGACTGTGCTGTATCGAACATACGATATCCGACTTCGATAGCTTCGCTGACTGCTTTTTCACATTCAGCTCCGTTAGCCACCTGATAAACCCCAAAACCTAACACAGGCATTTCAACACCGTTGTTTAATTTTACTGTTTGCATTTTTATTCTCCTTTATTCGTTATTAGCTGCAAAATTGTACAACAACTACGCCGCTGCAATTGTTCTCATCGGCGGCCTATATGTTGATGTAGTATTAATTTTTAGTGAATAAAATTTGTATATTCTACTTCTTCGCCCTCGGGCGGATTTATCCCTGCTTTTTGTGCTGCTTCCTTACATTTAAGGTGATAGGCAAAATTTTTAGCAAGTATGCGCATATTCTGCATGCCCTCTTTGTCTTCTTTTACTTCAAAAGTGCTCTGTCCGTGCACCATGTTCCAGTATCTGCCGGAGATTACCGGCATCTGATTAATCTGAAAATACTTGTTAAGCTGGTCTAATGTTGCAGTTGTGCCAGCGCGTCTGGCAGAAACAATTGCGCTGCCAGGTTTGTGCTTAAACGAGTCGTGTCCGGACATATAATCAACAAAAAATGCTCTGTCCAAAAACGGAACAAGCACACCTGACGCAGAGCCATAATGAACGGGTGAGCCTATTATGTAACCGTCAAATTTTCTTGCATATTCCACAAAATCATTAACTTTGTCGTTGATTACGCAGCGGCCTATTTTTCCGCAGGCACGACATGCACGGCAGGGAGCAACCGGTTCTTTGCCTATATAATAGATTTCGGTTTCTATACCCTCTTTATTAAGGGTAAGGGCTACCTCACTCAATGCAGTGTAAGTACAGCCCTTTTCGTTTGGAGAACCATTTATTAACAATACCTTCATTTTTGTGTCCTTTGCTAATGTGTCTAATTCCATTATTAAAAATTTTATGAAAATTAAAAGACCTGATTCTCCCTAATTCTTATCTGATTCTCTCATTTTTATCTTGTAAGAATTTATACAGTGAGGTATTATATAAACAGGAGATTTAGTGTGAAATCAAAGTACGACGAGATTAGAGATATAATATTAAGAATTATACCGGATGTTGGAAATTATCCTACATCAATAAATGGTGTCAGAATTGTAAGAAGAAACAACCCGACAGAATTTTTAAGATGTTTTTATAACCCCAGCTGTATACTTGTTTTACAGGGGTTAAAGCATATGCTTTACGGAAACGAAAATATTATATACGGCAAAGGCCAGTATGTGGTTTCTTGTACAGATATACCGGTTTCCAGCAGAGTTGTACAGGCAACTGAAGAAGCCCCCTTTGTTGTTTTAATTCTTGAATTTGATTCAAACTTAATTTCTAATCTGCTATTAGAAACCAAAATTAAAAATACAGTGGATTATGATGCAAAATGCCTTGCAATTTCCGATACAGAAGAGGAACTTCTTGACGCATTTTTCAGGCTGGCGCAGCTGCTCGAAAAATCAGAATCAGAGCAAAGTCTTATGGCGCCTATGATAATAAAGGAAATTTATTTCAGGCTTTTAACAGGCCCTCTGGGGAATCAGCTGCGATTAATCAACACAAAAGGTACACGCTCAAACCAGATTGCGCGGGCAATTTCTCTTATAAAGGACAAATACAGCGAAAAGTTAAACATGGACGATATTGCACAATGTGTTAATATGGCCCCGTCCTCTTTCTATCGAAATTTTAAAAAGGTAACAAGAGTCAGCCCACTGCAGTATCAAAAGCAATTAAGGCTTTATGAAGCACAAAGACTAATGCTTTCCGGCAATTACGATGCTGCAAGCGCCTGTTATGAAGTAGGATACGAAAGTCCTACCCAATTCAGCAGAGAATATAAAAAGATGTTCGGCAATCCGCCGGCTAAAGATATAAAAAGCCTTGCGGCTGTTTAAAAATTTCATATAATCAACTGCCCCCAAAAAAAATAAACAAAATCGTAATTCTGAGGCTTTAGCCGAAGAATCTATTGCGAATTTAAACACAGATTCTTCGGTCACTATGTTTCCTCAGAATGACGATATGCCTTATGTCCTTCGGGGGAAAGTTGAAAAAGATGTCATCCTGAGGAGCGCAGCGAGCTCAGGATCTTACTAATAGTGAAAGAAAACAAAAAACATTGGTCATATTCTGAACACAAACGATTAATGAAGGCTTCAAAAGCCTAGCGCTTCAGAATGACTATATGTTTTTTGCTTGCTGGCGGGGATTGTTGCCGGCAGACTAAAGTCTGCCGGCAACATATTAATATACCCATTCTTTATGGCTTGAAAGATATTTTGAATAGAATTCTGCAAGTTTTTCAACCGCCGGTGCAACATATTCTGTTTGGTCATAAAGAGCAACGTGAGAAGCATTCGGAATAACAAAGTATTCTTTAGGGTCTTTTGCTTTGTCATAAGCTTCTTTACTAAAATATGCGGTTTCTGCATTACCGCCTACTATAAACAACACTGCACGCGGAGAAATACTTTCCGGTCTGTCAAAAGCAGTAAAAGCCATCTGTTTATCAAGGCTTGTAAACAGATATTTGTTTACGGCTCTCGGATGAGCACCGCGGGAAGTTTTGTAGTATTCATAGCCCTCTTTATACATAGCAGAAGCATTAGCAGGGATTTCTCTTTTAGAATCCGGTACATATTCTGCATACTTATAGGGTTTTCCGTTTACCTCGCCTGTCCTTTGATCCGCAACATTTTTTAGTTTTTGTCTTTGTTGTTCTTCTGAAATAGAATCACCAAGCCCCTGGCGTCTTGCTCTGCCGAGGTCAAAAGCAGAAACAGTTGCAACGGCTTTTATTCTCATTTCTGTTTCAGCAGCATTAAATGCATAGCCGCCGCCAGCACAAATACCAAGAACACCTATATTATCTTTATCAACAAATGGAAGTGTTGTAAGATAATCAACAGCAGAGCGCACATCTTCTACTCTTGAGGCTGGGTCTTCAACATATCTTGGCTCACCACCGCTCTCACCCTGATATGCGGCATCGTAAGCGAGGGTTATAAAACCTTTTTCTGCAAGCTTTTGAGCATACAAACCTGCTGTTTGTTCTTTTACACCGCCGGCAGGATGAACAACAATGATTGCCGGATATTCTTTTGTTTTATCAAACTCTTTAGGTACATAGATTTCAGCAGCGATTTTTATATTATCACACTGTTTTAAATAAAAAACCTTTTCTTTCATAAATCCAGGTTCGTTATTCAAAGATTTTTCTATATTTTCAGACTTTTTTATCTCCTTTGTCTTTTTGTTCTCTTTAGTTTTTTTGTTCTTTTTATTTTTATCTGTTTGGGTCGCTTGAACTGTATTTTGAGCCTGTTTTTCCTGCAATTGAGTTTCAATTAATTTAGGATTTTCAGCCTGTGTTGTTTGTTCCAACTCCTTGATATTTTGAGGTTTTTCAACCTTTAATTCAATCTGAGGCTGCTGCTTTGTCTTTGGTGAAGTTTTTGCTTTTTGTTTTGCCTCAACTCCGAATTGAGTTAATGATACAAACAAACAGGCTGTTAATAAAGCGGTTAACGTTTTTTTCATTAAATAAACCTTTCTTCATACTTGCTGATAAATAAACGGGTACACAGATAAACTGGTACCCGCAATAATTTTATTTTAATTCTATCAATTTATATTTTCTAACGCCCACACACAAATCAGCCGCAGCCTCAACTGTGTGTATGCCGTGTTTTTCTTCCATTCTTTTAATAAGAGAAGCTTTGCCTTCATCTTTGGATTGATAAATCAAATCAACACAAGCCTGATCAAGTGCCACAGGGTCATCTGACCCCAGTATGCCGATATCGGCAATTTCTGGCTCTGCCGGATTGTTATTGCAATCACAGTCAATAGACATTCTGCTCATAACATTTATGAAAGTTATATTTCCCTTCATATAGTCCATAACGGATTTGTCCGCATCGGCCATGGATTCAAGGAATTTGTCCTGTTCGCAGGTCCAAATTTTATCAGGGTTTCCGGCGCCGTGGATATATGCTTTTCCGTAAGAAGAAGCAATACCTATGGACATATTTTTAAGCGCACCGCCAAAACCGCCCATCTGGTGTCCCTTAAAATGTGATAAAACAAGCATTGAGTCGTAATTTTTAAGATGCGAGCCAACATAGTTAACTTTGATTTGTTTGCCGTTTTCAACAGGAAGCTCCATCTGTCCTTCTGCATCCATAATGTCGACTTTTGCTATTTTATCAAAACCGTGTTCAGCTATAGCTTTTTTGTGTTCTTCAGTGGTATTTCTTCTACCCTCATAAGCAGTATTGCATTCAACAATTGTTGCATTCAGATAGTCAACAATTGGTTTTACAAAATCAGGCTGCAAGAAGTTATGTCCGCCGGGTTCGCCTGAATGCAGCTTAACAGCAACTTTACCTGACAAATCTTTGCCAAGAGTTTTATATATTTCCACAAGCTTTTCAGATTTTATTTCAGGTGTAAAGTAGACTATTGCCGTATCAGGATGTATTTTTTTATAAATCAATCCGTATGCCTGAGCCGGACTAGTCGCATTTTTCGTCAATTCTTCAAAAGGACACAGGCCTGTTTTGTCCTTATTCTGGATTTCTGCTACAACTTTTTTGGCTTCGTATTTTATATTGTATTGTTTAAAAATTTCGATAGCAGGTTTTGAAATCGTGTCAGCATAAACATACTGTGCATCGCCGTATACATAAAGGTATGCAGCCGCTCTACCCACTGTTTTATCAAAAGCGTAAGCCCCCTTAAAATCATTATTGTCCAAATACAATAACAAAGGAATAAGTCCGTGTTCTGTATAGGTTTGGACTTGATTATCTTTGTAAATAACAAGTGATACATCTTTAAGCTTGTTAATAAGCATTGATTTTGTTTTGTTAGGCAGCTTATTCTCTTTACAAAACGCAGGTGACATCAGAAAGAAAAAGCCTAGCAATCCAGCTAATGCCGCTTTTAAAAATTTTTGCATTGTAACCCTCCTCACTCTTTTTCTACAGTATATAATAAACTTTTTTCTAACGACAATATAAATATTAAAATATGCAAAAAGCAGTTTTCATAATTGAAAACCGCTTTTTGTAAAATTTTAAAAAGTATTAAAACCTATTTTGCCTGAACTTTTTTCAAGCAAAGGTCTTTGCATAAAATAATTTTAACAGCTTCACCTGCTTTTGCGTGGTATTTAAGCCCCGGAGTAACAAGACCGGTAATAAGACCTACAGTACAACCTACAGGAATACCTATAGCAAAACCTGTTCCGAGTTTTGCAGGATTAGGTATGAAAGCAAATCCGACACCAGCGCCGGCACCCACAGCACCAAGTCCGACAGTAGAACCTGCGATTTTAGCAGCCGTCATCCATGGGCCTTCCTTTAGTGAGCCGTCTTTTGTAAACGGTTTAGCAGACATAGCCATAGCAGAACCGTCAGGGAATACTATGCATTCAAAGTTTAGATATACTCTAGCATTTTTGTTGAACCATTTTGGTTTTTCTATTTTTATTATTGTAGCAACAATTTTCGAATTTGCAGGTATAAGCAAAGTGCCTTCCTGTGTATAGATAGCTTCAGGAGCAACAAAGTTTACTCTTTCACCTGCTTTTGCATTTTCTGACCATAACTTGCAGTCGAACACTATTTGCATAACATTACCCTGAGTGATGATATTGCTATTATTTGTAATCAACACAACATCAGACAGAGCCTTTTTTTCTTTAAACATATGTTCTTCTGCAATAACTCCGGGGTAATTTGAAGCCCCTGCAGCAAATGCCTGAGCACCAAGCAGCATAACCATAGAAGCTGCAACTATCTTTTTAGAAAAATTTTTCATAAACAACTCATTCAGCAAATTCATGATTTTTTCTCCATTTAAAATATTTAAAACATTGTTATTATACTAACAATTCTTTGATATATTAGCATAATGTTGTCGTAATAACAATATGTTTTTATTATTCTTTAATGTATATTACAAAATTGTAAAAAATAACTAAACAGTCGGTTAATAAGAAGGTTAATCGTATTTTAATGCGACTTTAAGGCAGTTATTGTTTTTATTTGCAAAGTATTCATAAGCTTTTTCAATATCTTTAAAGTTAAAGTATTTTGAAATTAATACATTAGTAGAAATATCATTGTTCTCTATCATTTTTAAGAGTTTTGCACAGTGAACGGCATCGACTCCGCCGGTTTTAAAGATTAAATTTTTACCGTACATTTGAGGCAAAGGAAGAACCTGATTTTCTTCATACATAGCAACTATAGCAACAACAGCATTAGCTCTGGCTATCTGCCAGGCCGTTTGGAAAGTATCTTTTCCGCCTGCTGCTTCAACGACACAATCCGCGCCTTTATTTCCGGTTATTTCATTTACAACAGATACAGTGTTTTGTGTATTCGGATTGATTACAACATCAGCATAGCCCTTAGCTTTTACTAAATCGAGCCTTATTTGATTTGTATCAATGCCTATAATTTTTTGTGCCCCCATTGCTTTAGCGCATTGCATAGTGCAAATGCCGACAGGGCCGCAACCTATAACGGCAACTGTATCACCCTCTTTAACACAACACAGTTCAGCCCCGAAATAACCGCTAGAAAGTATATCACCAACAAACAAAGCCTCTTCATAAGAAAGTGAAACAGGTATTTTCGTAAGCCCTGTATCAGCAAACGGCACCCGTACATATTCGGCCTGACAGCCGTCTATGCTGCAGCCCAGTTTCCACCCGCCGTTTGAGCAATTATTTATAAAACCGTGTTTACAAAAATAGCATTCACCACAGAAGGTTTCGCAATTTGCACTAACCCTATCGCCAACAGACAAGTTTTTAACAGCATCGCCAAGTTCAACGATTTCTCCGACAAATTCATGCCCGAGTGTTGTCCCTTTTATGGCGTTAGGAACTGCTCCATTTATTATATGCAGGTCGCTTGTACATATCGAAGACAGAGTCACTTTTACTATTGCGTCACGGGAATTTTGAATTGATGGACGCGGCTTTTCAACAAGTTCTATTTTATGCAAATCCTTCCAGATAAGAGCTTTCATAACATATACCTCTGATATTGTCTTACTGGTTTATTATACACTATTGTGCCAGAAATATATTTTTATATTATTATAGATTTATGTTGAAATGTGTGTATTTGTTTTGGTAGTGCAGATATGCCAAACCTATAGCCATATCAACAAAATTTGCCTCGGCTAAGCAAGCGTAAGCTTGCGATAGAGATTAGAGCGAGCGCAGCTTGCGACTTTAAAATTAATAGCGGCAGCTCTATCCAACCAATCGAGGCTAAACAACAAATTTGC